>DALZBD010000105.1:0-9804 GCA_031977515.1 Bacteroides sp.
GGGCACGCCAGTATTGGTCGGCTTTCCCCTCTACCTTGCCGTTTTTCTCGTAATTGGCTTCCAGGTATACCAGGTAGGCTTCTCCGGCACGGAACAGGATGGGAGCGGTAGCATCTTTATTGAGGATCTGGTTGTCCAGGTCATGTGAAAACCCTTTTCCGATCAGATAACCGGTAGAGGTAGAATATTTCACGTCGTCCGAGTATACCATAGGTGCTTTGTCGAAAGTCTCTACATTCTGTGTATTGATGAAAGTTTTCACCTCTCCCGGAGCTTTCATAAAGAGTCTCCAGCGGGAGTCGCGATCTTTTTTGGTATCTATGATATAGTCGTCACCTGCATATCCGCTTCCTGTAGCATAGATAGGCAGGCCGTTTTTCATCAGGAAACTTTGCTCCATCTGGTGGGTATATCCGCGTGCATATCCGTAATAGATATGGTGGTTGAAGTCCGAACCGATGTTCAGATCCCTGTTGTAAGGGCGGTACATCAACACTTCGGAATAAGAGTCGGGTGAGGTAGAGGAAAACATATCGTAGTATTTATTCAGCGGGTCGGCAAGCGACTCGCGGATCACTCCGTTGTTTTCTTCGAGGGAGATGGCATCTGCCACTTGTTCAGCAGCACTCATGGCCTGATCCAGGAAAAAAGCAACCTCGCCTTCTGCGCTACCGCTTGGGAAGCTGTAAGACTTGTTGTATTCTTTTTCTTTTCCCGGCCACCCCGGCCCATTAGGAACCAATGCGGTATTGGCATGGTATTTTTCCCAGGTGGCTTCGAAAAGAGCTACACGTGCTTTCAGGATCAGTGCGGCATTGCGGGTGATGCGTGCTTTTCCTCCCGGAGGATTGTTGCTGAGCAATTCAATGGCATGATCCAGATCGCTGAGGATGAAACGGGCTACCTCATTACGTGGTCTGCGCTCGGAAGCTTCGGTCAGAGGAGCCTGTTCGTCGGGCAATACAGTAGTAATGATAGGGAAGTCTCCCAGTCTGCGCATCCTGTAGTAGTATTGGTAAGCGCGCAGGAAATATCCTTCTCCCACATAGTGCCGTACATTGGTCGGATCACCTGTGAGGATTCCCTCCTCGAGGCGTGGAACCACTGCTTCGAGGTAGTAGTTCATGGCATAGATGTGATTGAAGTTCCACTCACCTCCTTCGGCCGGAGTGTGCCACCTTCCCGGCAGATACCGGTTGTTGCTACTTTTGGTGGTAGCATTGTCGGTTGCCATATCTTCCCCGTACAATCCATTGATTGTAGGAAACATATCTGTATAATATTTGATTGTGTAGGCTGCCAGTTGAGACTCCTCAAGCAGGTAGTTTTCCGGAGCTACGGCAGAAGGGGGAGTGACGTCGAGAAAATCATCACACCCCACCAGTATAAACAGCGAACATGTCAGGATCAATTTTCCGATCCCTGAAGAAAATAAAGTTGTTTTCATTGTCTCTTTCATTTAAAAGTTAACACTTAGTCCGAATGAATAGGTGCGTGACAGTGGATATACCGTACCGTTGGCTTCCGCGTTGTCCTGTATGCCGATGCCTGCGGTTTCCGGATCCATGGTCTTGCTCAGTTTGGTAATTGTCAGCAGGTTTTCTCCCGAAACATACACACGCAGGTTCTGCACAAGGATTTTATTTACCCATTTTTTGGGGAAGGTGTAGCCAAACTGCAGGTTCTTCAGACGCATATAAGAAGCATTCTGCAGGTAACGTGTCTGTACTTTGTTGTTCTGCGTATTGAAGATCGGACGCGGGTAGTAGGAGTTTAGATTCTCTCCAAGCGGATGGTCGGCATCCCGGAAATAGTCTAAGTGTGCTTTGAGTGAGGTGGACCACCATTCTCCACTGGCTGCCCCCCAGAAGGTCATGTTGTTGTCTCCCGGCCAGTAGTCACGTTTCAAGACTCCCTGCCAGAACATCTGCATATCAAATCCTTTCCAGGCTGCATCCAGATTGATTCCTGTATGGTAGCGTGGAGTACTGTTGCCAATCTTTCTCATGTCTCCCATGTCGTGTATGGTATTGTTTCCGTTGCTCACCGTACCGTCTCCGTTGAGGTCTGCATACATAATGTCACCGGCTCCCCAATTTGTGCCGAATCCATTCTGTTTGTTGCCGTCCATGCTGTCGAGATGAGCCTGCATCTCCTCGTCTGTCCGGGCGATACCAATCGTGGTATATCCATAGATGTTACCTAATTTCCGGCCTTCGATATAGGTAGACAGCGAACCTGTAGGGTTACCGTATTTCAGGATCTTGGTCTGCGCGTCTGCCACACTCAGGCGTGCACCGTAGCTGAAGTCTCCGATCTTATCGCGCCAGCCGATCTGCAGTTCCCAACCGTTGGTTCTCATGTCGGTATTGTTGGTACGTGGCACATCAGTTCCCAGGGTAGCAGGCAGTTCCACACCCGGTCCCATCATGTTTTCTGTCTTCCGGCTGAAGTAGTCAAACGATCCGGTCAGGCGGTTATTGAACGCGGCTATGTCCATCCCGATATTAAATGTTTTTATCTTTTCCCAGGTCAGTGAAGAAGATACCAGCTTGGGAGCCTGGGCGGTATTGGGGCGTGCGTCATTGATTGGCCAGCCTCCATTTGCTGCATTCACGCTGAGGATCTGGTAAGTAGGATAGAGGCTGACGGTGTTCTGATTGGCCAGCGTGCCGTACGAACCACGTAGTTTCAGTGTAGATACATAATCTGCCAGTCCTTCCCAAAAGTTTTCACGGGCCATGTTCCAACCTACGGAGAAAGAAGGGGTCCAGATCCAGCGGTTTTCCCGACGGAAACGGGAACTACCGTCATAGCGCAGGTTACCTTCTACCAGGTAGCGTCCGTCGTAGTCGTAGTTGACACGACCAAAGAATCCTGCACTTGCCCATTGGTTGTAAGCCCCTTCAATGGCAAAGTTGGTGTTGTTGGTCGTCAGGTCGAGTACAGGCATATCCGTAGAGATCATATCGGCGCGTTGTGCCCGTACGTTCCTGAATTTCTTCTGTTCACTCTGGAAACCGGCAGTTACACCCAATCCATGTTTGCCCAGTTGTTTGAAGTAATTGGTATAGACATTCGGATTGATGAATGTGGATTTATACGCATACTCCGATACCTGATCCTGGCTGGGGCCTGTCATGGTAGCCGGATAGGTTTTGTCCGGATCATCCGCATAGTGAGAATAGATCACTTTGTGGTCCCAGTGTGTCCAGTTGTTCTCGGTACGGATGTTCATCTCTCCGATGATGTTCCAGTCTTTGACCGGAGTCACTGTGATACGGATCTGTTGAGAGAGTCCGTCGTTCTGCTCGATATGGCGTCCACCGTTTTGCAGAGCTTCAATGTAATTGATATCTGACATATAGTATCCGTTGGGATCATGGAGCGGACGTACCGGACGGCAACGACGCAGTACATTGTTGTAGAAGGCATCGTGCTGCACGGCTGCTCGGGAATAGTCTACCCGGTTGAAGCGTGTGGAGTAGTCGATAGAGACATAGTCTGTCAGCTGAGCAGATATCTTTCCGGTGAGGTTGTAGCGTTTGTAGTCGTCCGTTCCGTACCGCATAAATCCGCTTTGTCCCATGTAGTTGGCAGAGAGGTAATAGGTGATCTTATCCGTCCCTCCACTGACACTTGCGTTGTGCTCCTGCGAGTCGGCCCATTGACGGAAGTATTCCCGCAACCAGTCCACATTGCCCCAGGTGAAGTCGTAGTTCCATTTGCCGTCTCCTTGTGGCTCGGCCACATCCGTAGGGTCCAGTTTGCCGTCCACATAGTCTTTTACCTTCTGTTTGTATTCTTCCGAGTAGTAGTGGGTGTTGTTCTTATTGAACATCGCATCGTCGTAGAAGTTGACATATTCCCAGGAGTTCATCATCCGGGGTAGCATGATGGGGGTGTTGAAGCGGAAACTGTTATTGTAGTTGATTGTCGGGCGTCCCGATTTACCCTTTTTGGTAGTCACCAGGATCACTCCGAAGGGAGCTCTGGAACCGTAGATAGAAGAGGCTGCGGCATCTTTCAGTACAGAGATGTTTTCAATGTCCTGCGGATTGAGTGTGCTCAGGTCTCCCTCCATTCCATCGATCAGGATAAGTGGGCTGCTGTTGGATGTTTTGCTGCCATCGGCTGCCGTACTGATGGTTCCTTCTCCACGGATATTGATGGATTTGGAGGCGTTGAGCTCACCACCTTTGCCTGCGTTGGCGATGTTGAGCCCCGGAATGAGTCCTTGCAGTGCCTGTACGGCATTGGCCACAGGTCTTGATTCCAGATCTTTGGCGGTAGCTGTACTCACCGCACCAGTCAGGTTCACTTTTTTCTGTACACCGAAGCCGACTACCACCACTTCATCAAGTGTTTGTGAGTCTTCTTTCAGCTGAATAGTGCCTCGTGCTCTGTCGGCTTTCATATCGGAGGATATATATCCCACATAAGAGAAGGTAAGGATAGATTCCGTAGAGACTACCTGTAGAGAGTAGTTACCGTCGAAGTCGGTTATCGTTCCGTTGCCCGATCCTTTTTCCACAACGGATACTCCGATCAGTGGTTCCTGTGTCAGGGCATCTACCACCTGTCCCTGGATGGTGATGCTGTTCTGGGCGTTAGATAGTGTACCTGTAGAGAGCAGGATACAGCATAGCCCGATAAGTCGCAATGTTTTCCATGATAGTAATTTTCTTTTCATAATACATAGATTTTGTTTATTACTTGATGCGCTCTGTCGCAGGAACAAATGTATGTTGTGTCTTTCCGGATGGCGAACAGATCACTACAACACAACCTCTACTGAAACTCTTCAGGATTACATCACGACTTTCTCTCTGAAAAAATAATTTGTTGACAATCAGGTATATGATTTTAATAAAAGTCATTTTTTACTTTCTCATAAAATTTGTATGTGATGTAGTGGGATTTATAGAAAAGGTAGTAACTTTGAGACGTCTTTAATGTTAACCTTATGCGACGAAACTTACTACTCCTCTTGCTTGGGGTGTTCTCTTCTTTCTTTTCACCTGTATGGGCCGACTGGCAACGACCGGTGACCAACTACTCCCGGCACGACTATCAGGGAGGAAATCAGAATTGGATGATCACTCAGCATCACAATGGTTGGATGTATGCAGCTAACAACAAGGGTATGCTCGAATTTGATGGAGTCGATTGGCATACCTATTCCATTCACAATGCCAAGACCCGGGCTGTGGCTGTAGATAAGGATGGGAACATCTTTATCGGTGGAATGGGACAATTCGGCTATTTTGTACCTGATGAACTGGGTGGTCTGCAGTACATCTGTCTTTCGGATAGTCTGGCAGAGGAGATACACGTAGGAGTGATCTGGAACATCCTTATCAATGAAGACGAGGTTTACTACCAGTCGGACCGTGCCATTTTCCGTCTGCGGGGCACACAATTGGATGTGCTCCATAGTGATACGGAGATCAGGCATTCGGCCATTATACACCGGAAGTTTTACATAGCCAACGGCCAGGGGCTGGCGGTACTCAACGGAGATGAGTTTTCTCCGCTGGCAAATACAGCTTTTCTGTCTGCCTATAAGGTGGTGGGACTATTGCCTTATCAGGGGAAAGTGATGGTGGTGAGCAACCGGGACGGCATTTTCCTGTACGACGGGGCTTTTCCGGAACGTTACCAGGCCATAGAGGAGACGCTATCCAAAGCTACTCCTTTGTTTTGTGCGGCCATTCTGAATGATTCTTTATTGGCCTTGGGCACGGTGCACAATGGAGTGTGGCTGTCGGATCTGACTTCGGGCAGAGTGGAGCAGATCTCTATTGACGACGGACTTCAAAACAAAACGGTGCTGGGAATGAATTTTGATAAAGAGAAAAATCTGTGGCTGGCGCTTGACAATGGTATCGATTGTGTGCATCTCAACTCGCCGGTGCGTTCGCTCTATGGTAGGCGGAGTCCGATCGGATCGGGGTATGGCTCGGCGTTTTATGAAGGTAAACTTTACCTGGCTACCAATCAGGGATTGTACCGTACTTCGGGGTTTACTCAGGGAGCGGAGCGTGAGATGGATTTTATCCCCGGTACGGGAGGGCAGGTGTGGTCGGTGTTTCCGTATGACGGTAAATTGTTTTGCTGTACGGATAATGGGCTTTTTATCCGTGACGGCGAGCGTATGCAGCACATCCGTCAGCCCCGTGGTATCTGGCGGTTGGCTACTTTCCCACACCGTACGGATCTGTTACTGGCGGGTACATACAGTGGGATCTATATATTGGAAAAGGAAGAGGAGGGCTGGAAGGTACATCCCCGTATCCCCGGGTTTTATCATTCCTGTAAGACCCTTTTTGTGGAGAGCCCGTATGTAGTGTGGGTCTCTAACAAAGGAAAAGGGCTGTTTCGTATGACATTGTCGGAGGATATGAAGAGTATAGAAAAAGTAAAGAACTACAACGATGCGTCTTTGTCTCCGCAGGATGAGGCGTATGTGGCCCGTATCGGAGAGGAGATTGTGATTACCTCGCAGGAAGGTATCTTTCGCTACAACCAGATACGGGACGAACTGGAGAGATATCCGGAACTGGAAAAGAAGTTGGGATATGAAGAGGGGTATACTTTTGTCCGGGAAGATGAGTTTGGAAATATCTGGTACATCACAGGCGGACATTTGCGTTATCTGTCTTCCGAAGAAGGTGCCAGGAAGTATGGACGACAACCTGTGGAGGCCTATCTGGGTGGGTTGCTGATCGAGAATTTCGAACATATACAGGTGTGTGACGAGGAAACAGTGATTGTCGGTACGGAAGAGGGGTTCTCACTGATCCGGTACCGGGAGTCTTTTCCGCTCCGCTCATCGCTCCACCTTCAGATCAGGCGGGTATACCTGACGCAGGACAAGGATTCACTGATCTATGGCAGGAGTTATGAGTATCCTTCCCATTCGCTGGTGATACCCTACCGGGACAATTCGTTGCGCATAGAGTATAGTGCCAACAACTACGATCCTTCTTTGCCGGTGTGGTATACCTTTCGGCTGCTGGGTTCGGGCAATGAAAATTGGAGTGCACCCACGCAGAAGCCTATGAAGGAGTATACAGGACTACGAGAAGGGAGATATACCTTTCAGCTGAAGCTGCAAACCGTAGAGGGGGAACCTCCTGTAACTACTTCTCTGACTTTTGTGATCTTGCCGCCCTGGTATCGGAGCTGGTGGGCGTTGACACTGTATGTGATAGTGGGCTCTTTGTTGCTGGCATATCTTTACTACCGTCTGGTGCAGACGCGCAAAAGGCTGTTGCGCCAGAAGGAGAAGGAGATCATCAGGCAAAAGGAGGAGTTCCGAAAGGAAAGCGAACGCAAAGACCGGAAGATCGACTCTCTGAAGGAACAGAACCTGCAAGCCGAACTACGTCATAAATCCGATGAATTGGTGCGTACGACACTGAATATTGTGCGTAAGAACGAGATTCTTCAAACCATTCGTAAGGATGCCCAGAGTTTGTCTGCGGCGGTGCGTGAAGAGAATATGGTGGAGCTGCGCCGGAAGGTGCTAAGGCTGATCAACCGGATCGACGTGAATCTGGAGCACGACAATGACCTGGAGAGTTTCCAGTCCAGTTTTGACACCATACATCATGATTTCTTCAAAATACTGGATGAACGTTTCCCGGAGTTGAATCAGAAAGATAAATTATTGTGTGCTTATATCCGGATGAATCTCTTGTCGAAAGAGATTGCTCCTTTACTCAATATTTCGGTAAGGGGGGTGGAGATTAGCCGTTACAGGTTGCGCCGGAAGTTGGGACTTTCGGAGAAAGACAAGCTGGCGGAGTTCCTGCACCGGATCTCGGAATAGACTATCTGCGTACGTTTTTCTATGAGACGAAAGGTGTTGCGTCTCTACAAGTGAGATATTTACGCTGATAAGGGTGTGTAGAGGCGTCCTACCTTATGTCTAAAAAGAGGCAAATGAAACCAGACGAAAGAGTCAATCGAAGATCGGCGTAGTCAATATATTGGTAGGTATGAGTTAAAATTCAAAGAGTTTTCAGGTTTGTTGTAAGATCAGCAGACTTTCCGGCCCCATATTAAAGAGCAGATCGAGTATACTCAGATCGGATAGAAATCCGTGCCGGTCTGCAAATATCTGGTAATAGGGTGTCGGGGTGAACTCTGTATCGTGGCCTTTCTTGGGATGGATGGCTTCCCGCAAATCTTTCTCTTTGGGTTCAAAAAGGATTTTATACTCTTCGGTTCGCTGTATATTCGGTTGCAGGTCTATCAACCCGCATAATGTGGAACAGAGTTGTTCGTTGAAATCGATCAGAAACTCATATTTCTGCTCATAAAACGGTTGCAGGTCATCGCGGTAATATTCAAAGAAAGGAGTACTGTTGTAGGCCGATTCGATTGCGTTCCAATGCTGATGCCGCCAGTTTCCATGATCCGAGATCCGTATGTCTTTCATCAGGCATTTCACGGTATCCGGCTTTACGATGGGTACGGTAAGAGCCAGTATGCCGTTGGGGCCAGCCAGTGTGCAACGGTTGCGGTAGGTCTGCTTCAGATAATGATCGTGCTGTTCGATACGGATCTGTCCGTAGTGGTAGAGTTTGCTGTACCAGGAGACAGGGGCAAGATAGGCTGAGGTGAGATAAGCGGTATATTCGGAAAAGCGTGGTTGCATCTGTGATGTAAGAGTTTTAATGAAATAAATAGATGATGATCAATTGACCCGGGTGAGGAATCTGCTCCATCGGTATCCGCCCAGGGGACCGCTCTGTGGTTCTTTCGAGAACCATACAAAGGCAGGTTTGCCGATGATATGATCTTCCGGTACGAAGCCAAACAGGCGGGAGTCGGCCAGATTGGCCGAATGGTTGGAAGCCACCCAGTAATAGTCCCGTGTGAAACAACAATAGGGAGAGGCAATGCCGTCTACATACAATGTGTCGTTGATGATTTCCGCATGTCGGTTTTCATGTACGGTGAGGGTATTGAGCATCAGTTGCATATTCCACGGATATACCCGGATGGTTTTTCCTTTACCGGGTACCATGAGGTGGTAAACGGTCTCTTCCTGTGTTTGTAAAGGCCTGACCCATATATCTTGTTGCATTTCCTGACTGATCAGGTAGTACTCGTAGCGACTCAGGCTGCGTACATACAGGCTATCGTCTTCGCCCATGCGTCCGCTGTCGGTGATGGAGAGTAAGGTGAGCAATGAATCCAGTTGCCACTCTTTTTCTTTCGGATAGGAGTATAATGCTTTCTGGTCGGGACCGGTCACCAGCGGAGAGGTGATCACTGAAAAGAGAGAATCCAACAACAGGGTATCGCCCGGGCTTCCCACACATCGGCCGATGAAAAGGGCGCGTTCGTCAATATGGGGTCGTTTCAGGTCGGCAGGGTTGTTGAATACAACGATCTCTCCCTGGCGCACCGGACGCTCCCACCAGCGGTGGTAAGAGAAGAATCTCATCAGGGGAAGCCGCAAGCCGTAGCACCATTTGTTTACTATGATGCGATCGCCGGGATACAGCGAATTCTCCATGCCCGAAGAGGGAATGAAATAGGAAGAACAGACAAATCCCCGCAACAACAGGGCGAAGCCTATTGCCACTCCTACGGCGATCATCCATTTGGTTCCTGATTTCATCTTGATGTAAGATTTAAATATTTACCAGTTATGAAGTTTCTGTTTATACCAGCCCCGTAGGGGTTGTCTGTTTGTAGCCCCGTGCGGAAGCGCGGGGAAAGCATAGATGCCCACATAGATGCGCCCCATAGGGGTGCTATGTTCCTGTAATGTTACCCATAAAT
>DALZBD010000106.1:0-9802 GCA_031977515.1 Bacteroides sp.
TGAATATAAAGTTTTGATTATAGACTTTTTTCTATTTTGCTTGTTTCTTTCAGACGCAATACGTTGCGTCTCTACATAATGTATGTTTTCTTTTGAATGTGATATACTTGCAGAGACGCAATACGTCGCGTCTGAAAAAAGAATAAACAAGCAAAATATAGTTCCTTTACATATAATAAAGCCACGAAAACAGGTCTCTACCCTGATCTCGTGGCTTTGTATGATAAGAATATCTGCTATATCTTATTTATTTATACCTTCCAGCGTGAAGATAAACGCATATTCCAATGCAATATCTTTCAGGTAATCGAAACGTCCGCTGGCACCGCCATGTCCTGCTTCCATATCTGTTTTGAGCAACAGAAGATTATTGTCTGTCTTCGTCGCGCGCAGTTTGGCTACCCATTTGGCCGGCTCGAAATACTGTACCTGGCTGTCGTGCAGACCGGTTGTAACCAGCATATTCGGATAGTCTTTTGCCTCTACATTCTCGTAAGGGCTGTAGCTTTTCAGATACCAGTAATACTCTTCGTCGTTTGGATTTCCCCATTCATCGTATTCGTTGGTTGTCAAAGGTATATCTTCGTCCAGCATCGTATTCACCACATCCACGAAGGGCACATCGGCCACTACGGCTTTCCAGATCTCCGGGCGAAGGTTCACTACTGCACCGATCAGCAATCCGCCTGCGCTTCCACCGCTGGCATACAGATGTTCACTGCTGGTATATTTCTCTGCGATCAGATACTCTGCACAATCAATAAAGTCGGTGAATGTATTCATCTTTTTCAGCAGCTTACCATCTTCATACCACTGGCGACCCATTTCCTGACCACCACGGATATGAGCGATTGCATAGACGAAGCCACGATCCAGCAGAGACAGGCGGTTGCTGCTGAAACGGGGGTCCATACTGCTGCCATAACTACCGTAGGCGTACAAATAAAGTGGAGCTGTTCCGTCCAGTCTGGTTCCTTTTTTATATACCAATGAGATCGGTACTTTCGTTCCGTCCTGTGCGGTGGCATACAGACGATCGCTCTGGTAATCTTCCGGATTGAAGGTGCCCAACACGACCTGCTGTTTGAGCAAAGTCCTTTCATGCGTAGTCATATCATAGTCATACGTCGAAGATGGAGTAGTCAACGAAGTATATCCGTAACGCAATACATGAGTGTTGTATTCCGGGTTGGAGGAAGAATAAGCTGAATATGTCTTCTCTCCGAAATCCAGGTAATGCTCTTTGTTGTCGCGAAGATCACGTATGCGCATCTGCAACAGACCCTCTTTCCGTTCACCTATGACGATGTAGTCTTTAAATTCGTCAATGTATTCTACCAATACATTTTCACGGTGTGGGATGTATTCTTTCCAGTTTGCCACATTCGTCTGACCAAGCGGGCAACTCATCACACGGAAGTTGATCGCATCCAGATTGGTCACGATCAGGAACTGATCGTCCAGCGCTACCACATCGTAAAGAACATCTTTGATACGTGGCTGGAAAGACCTGAAGGTAGCCTTCGGATCATCCGCAGAAATGTAATACATTTCCGAAGAAGTCGTGGCTCCGGAATAGATAAATATATGTTTCTGGTTTTTTGATTTATAGATCCCGATATAATTTGTGTTGTCTTTCTCTTCATACACCATCGCATCCGCGGAGAGGGGAGTGCCTAACTCGTGACGCATGATCTTTTCAGTCAGCAGGGTAACCGGATTTTTCAGTGTGTAGAACAGGGTCTTGTTGTCATTGGCCCACGTAGATCCCCCTGTTGTATTAGAGATCCTCTCCTCCAGAAGTTCTCCGCTTTCCAGATCCTTCACGTAGATCGTATACTGTCTGCGGCTCACTGTATCTATTGCAAAGGCAGCCAGTTTGTTGTCCGGACTGATCGATACCCCTCCGAATCCGTAGTAGGAATATCCTTTTGCCATCTCGTCTACATCAAACAACACCTCTTCCGGCGCATCCAAAGAACCTTTTTTGCGGCAATACTTGTAATACTCGTTGCCCTCTTCGGTGCGTGTATAGTAGTAATATCCGTTTCTGAAGACAGGCACACTTTCATCCGTTTCCTGAATGCGGCCCCGCATTTCGTCGTACAGTTTTTTTTGCAGATCAGTAGTCTCTGCCATTACAGCATCCAGATAAGCATTTTCTGCTGTCAGATACTCGACAACGGCCGTGCTGTCGGGACCTTTCCCGAAATAGTCATACATCCAGTAGTAGGGATCGGAAACCTGATCTCCATGAATGTCACGAATGTGCTCTTTTTGCATGGCAACCGGAGGAGTAGCCTCTCCGAAGTTTATTTTCTTATCTGTGCCACAAGAGAACAGTAAAGAAGATACACAAGCCATCATAATCACATTTTTCCTCATAAATTGTGCTATTGATTAATAAATTAGTAAAAACAAAGATACGCATTTGTTGGAGTCGGAGTATTTATTTTTCCGGAAATGTGATCTGCTCTGATAAATAATTCAGACTTACAGGTACATACGAATGTCCATTGTTTGTTTTAGAATAAACCGAAAGAGAACAGATGAATGCCATCGAATACTGCACTATATAGCCCCAGTAGCAGTACCCCCAGCGTGCATACGATCAGACTGAGGCGGGTGTATCCATCACTCTTTATCTGCATGACAGGTTCTTCATTGGGGTTGATATACATTGCTTTTACGATCATAAGGTAGTAATACAACGATACTACTGTATTGATCAGAGCGATGAATACCAACGCATGGAACCCCTGTTCAAAGGCAGACATAAAGATAAAGAATTTGCTGAAAAATCCGGCGAACGGGGGTATACCTGCCAGAGAAAACAAGGAAAGGGTCATCAACAGCGAAAGACGGGGATTGGTCTGATAAAGGCCGTTGTAGTCTTCCATGTCCGTTTTTCCGTGTGTATGTTGCTCGATCACCGAAACAATTCCGAAGATAGCCAGATTGGCAACCAGATAGACCAGGATGTAATAGACCAGTGAAGTCATCCCCATAGCGGAACCACTGATGACAGCCAGCATGATGTATCCCGCCTGCGAGATACTTGAAAAAGCCAGAAAACGCTTGATGTTCTTCTGTCGCAGGGCAAACAGGTTACCGATGGTGATCGTGGCAATGATCACCCAGAACAGCATCTCCTGCCATTGCGCTACCACCGGAGCGAATACTTTGATCAGAATGGTCAGCAACGTAAAAGCTGCTGCTCCTTTGGAGATCACGGAGAGGTAAGAAGTAACTACGGTGGGAGCTCCCTGATAGACATCGGCTGTCCAGAGATGGAAGGGCACCAGAGAGAGTTTGAAGGCCATTCCGGAAAAGAAAAATACCAGTGCCAGGATCTGTAACGGAGTTCCTGTCATGCCACTGACCATATCGTCGAAATACAACGTTCCGATCGTACCATACAGGAAAGAGATACCATAGAGCATCAGACCGGAGGAGAACAGGGCCGACAGAATGTATTTGGCTCCTGCCTCTGCCGAATGACCTTTGTATTTGTCAAAAGCGATCAGGCAGGCCATAGGCACAGAGGCCAGTTCCAGCCCAATAAAGAACAACATGAAATTGCCTGCACTCATCATGAAAAACATCCCTGTGAGTGTAGACAGGGTGAGCATATAAAACTCTCCTTCTTTGAACGTCGTATCTTTGCGACGCAGCCAGTTGCCTGCCTGCATACACACGATCAGTGTACCTGCCGACAGGATGGTCTTCATGACACTCAGCATCGGGTGGTAGATATACATCCCTCCAAATACTTCGCCACTTTCCGGAGAAGGGATAACATTACATAGCGTATGTATTGCCAATCCCACACAGGCTACGGTATGGAAGTACTTACGTCCTTTCTCCGTGCAGAAAAGGTCGTATATAAATAAGAAGATCAGCACAATGACCAGCGACAGTTCGGATCGCATGTATAAAAATTGACTGTAATCCATAATTTGTAGTTTTTATCCGTGTACCGGAAAGAACAACGGGCTATCCAACCCCTTTTCCGGTAGCGGCGCAACCGTTTTTTATTTGAAACTTAATACAATAGGTAATACACTCTCCCGGATCATGTCACTCATCCACAGGGGGAACATTCCCAAACCTGCTACAGCGGCGATGAGTACGATGACGGCTACCCGCTCATCCCAGGTGGCATCTGTCAACTGCAGGTATTCTTTGTTTTCCACCGGGCCGAAAAGGATCTTTCCCACCACACGCAGGATGTACACCGCTGTAATCACAATGGAGGTGCAGGCAATGATTGTTACCGTACGGTGGAAGTTGTCCGGATTCAGGAAAGCACCGTTGAATATCGTCATCTCGGCTACAAAACCACTCAGGCCGGGTAGCCCCAGATTGGCAAGACCCGCGATCACGTAGCTGACAGACAGGAACGGCATGATCTTCATCAAACCTCCCAACTGGCGTATGTCGCGCGTATGAGTACGTCCGTAGATCATCCCGATCAGCGCAAAGAACAAAGCAGTCATCAATCCGTGACTCAGCATCTGCAGGATAGCACCTGTGCTGGCGGTGCTGTTCATCATCAGGATGGCGAAGAGCACCAGACCGCAATGTGACACGGAAGAATAGGCGTTGATGTATTTGAGGTCTTTCTGTACACAGGCTGAGAATGCACCGTATACCACACTGATCGTCGTAAGGATGATAAAGATCCAGCTCAGTTCCCTGGCTGCGTCAGGCATCAGGTATATGGCTACCCGGAAACATCCGTATCCGCCCAGTTTCATCAATACGCCCGCATGCAGCATAGAGACTGCTGTGGGTGCGCTGGCGTGCCCGTCGGGACTCCAGGTATGAAACGGAAAGAGTGCCCCCAGAACACCGAAACCGAGGAAGGTCAGGGGAAACCAGATGCATTGCTGCCCGAAAGGTATGTTGTTCAGGGCTGCGATCTTCAGGATATTCATCGTAGTGGCTCCACTGCCGAAGTAGATTCCCAGGATCCCGATCAGTAGAAAAGCAGAGCCTGCCATCAGCATGAGTGTCAGCTTCATGGCTGCATACTCTTTCTTACCACTTCCCCAGACACCGATCAGCAGATACATCGGGATCAGGGCGATCTCGTAAAACATAAACATCGTAAAGAGGTCGAGTGAGATAAAGAACCCGAACACTCCTACACTCAGCAGGCAAAACCACAGGAAATATTCTTTGGTCAGGGGTTGCAGCCGCCACGAGGCAAATGTACCCGTAAACACGATCAGGGCCGAGAGCAGGATCATGGCAACAGAGATGCCATCTACACCGATCGCATAGTGAATATGCAGCGGAGCATACCAGACGTGACTGTCCGTAAAAAGCATCTCTGCCGTGTTGCCTGCTTGTCGCTCTCCAAGGTAGAGCAACACCAGATATACAGAGAGTGCAAGCAGCAGTGAAGAGCCCGTTACCATCACCGCACGTATCTGTTTGATGTCCCTTGCCAGCCAAAGCAGAGCCATCATCAGCAAGGGGATCAGTGGAAATAGAGATAATATATTCATTGTTTTCTTATTTTCAGCTTATGGGAATAATTTCAGATCGCAAGCAATACCAAGATCAGTGTCAGAGCCCCACCCAGGAACACCATGCAGTATTGTTGGATGTTGCCACTTTGCAGGTCGCGGATCTCGTCACTCGATGCATCCGTAGCCCAGGCCAGAAAGTTCATGAATCCATCAATCACATAGCGGTCAAACCAGGCAATGGGCGTGGAGATACACCTGAATATGATCTTATGCGTGACAAACAGGTAGAACTGATCGATATAGAAACGGTTGTAAGCAGCTTTCCAGAGTTGCCCCACTTGTTTGTAAGAACCTCTCAGGGGGCGTACACCGGTAGGAGAGTGCCTGAGATAGACAATCGTAGCCACACAGATGGCCAGAACAGCGATGCATATACTGGTGATAGCGATGCGTATATCCAGATGGATGTGGTAGGCCGTTCCGTTGCTGCTGACGAACTCTCCGAAAGGGAGAAAACCTGCCAGGCAAGTGACTGCGGCCAGGAAGATCAGTGGGATACTCATCGATAGCGGCGCTTCGTGTATCTGGTGTCCGTGGTTTTGGGTTGCCGGCTGATCTTTGCCCCAGAAGATCCCGAAATAGAGGCGGAACATATAGAAAGCCGTCAGCCCGGCTATCAGGCTCATGATCCAACCCATGACAGGGCTGAACGCAAATGCGGCAGTCAGTATCTCATCTTTGGAGAAGAAGCCGGAAAAAGGAGGTATCCCCGAAATAGCCAGACAGGCGATCAGGAAAGTAAGATGAGTAACAGGCATATACCTGCGCAAGCCACCCATGGCACTCATCTCGTTGCTGTGTACGGCATGAATGATAGCTCCCGCACCCAGGAAGAGAAGCGCTTTGAACATGGCGTGTGTAAACAAATGAAACAGCGAAGCCATATATCCCAGACCGCCGTGATGCGGGTCTGTAGAGCTGCACACTCCCAGACCTACCATCATGAAACCGATCTGTGAGATGGTAGAGAAAGCCAGTACTCGTTTGATATCTGTCTGTGTACAGGCTACCACGGCGGCATACAAGGCCGTGAACGCGCCTACATAGCCGATGACGTGCAACACTTCCGGGGCGTAACCGATGTAGAGGGGAAACATCCGTGCTACCAGATATACCCCGGCTACTACCATGGTTGCGGCATGGATCAGTGCACTCACCGGGGTAGGGCCTTCCATTGCATCCGGCAGCCAGATGTGAAGTGGGAACATGGCGCTTTTTCCGGCACCGCCGACAAACATCAGGCCCAGTGCCAGGGGGATCATCGCGCCACTGGCAACCAGCAATTGTGCTTCCGGTGTGAAAGAGAAAGTGCCTGCGTAATATCCGTAGAAAAGAATACCTACGAGGAAGCCCAGGTCGGCAAAGCGGGTGACGATGAATGCCTTTTTGCTGGCAGACACTGCGGCCGGTCTGGTATAGTAAAATCCGATCAGCAGGTATGAACTTACGCCTACCAATTCCCAGAACAGGTACATCTGGAAGATATTGGTTGCTACTACCAGTCCCAACATCGACATGGTGAATAGCGAGAGGTAGGCATAATACCGCTGAAATCCTTTTTCTCCTTTCATGTAGCCGAGGGAGTAGATATGTACCATCAGGGAGACGGTGGTGATGACAATAAGCATCATTACAGAGATCGGGTCGAGCAGAATGCCCAGGTCGATATGCAAAGTCTCTGTAAAGGGCAGCCATATCTGGTTGTAAGGCATCAGGGTTTCGAAGGTTCCGTCTGCCGTCCGTCCGCCGCTGAAATAGAGAAAGGCAGTATACCAGGAGAGAAGGGTAATTGTAGCCAGTACGGTGGTTCCGATCCAGGCAGCGACCATCGGTTTCAACTTCATACCTGCTAATCCCAGTACAAGGAAGCTAAACAGCGGAAGAAGTAATATCCATAGTGTGAAATCCATTTTCTATATAATTTTATTTAGAAATCATTTTTCAATCGTAAATCGTACATCCGTAAATTGTAAATAGCTCCCCGTTTCAGTGTTTCATTTCATTCATATTCCTTACCTGTATATTGCGTATATTGCGATATATATTGATGATAATCGCAATTGCTACAGCAGTTTCGGCCGCGGAAATTCCAATGGCAAACATCGCAAAGAAGAAACCTTCCAGCTGATCCGGGAACAGGTAACGGTTGAACACGGCAAAGTTGATATCCACAGAGTTGAGGATCAGCTCCACTGAGATCAAAATAGCCAGCAGGTTGCGTCGGGTAAAGAAACCATATATCCCTGTAAACATCATAACGGTGGAGACCACCAGGTAATATTCCATGTGAATCATAATACGTTCTGTTTGTTGAATTATCTTTTTCTTGCAATCAGGATCCCACCTACCATACAGGCCAGCAACAAGAGGGCGATCACTTCAAAAGCCAATAGATACTGATATTTGCCGTCTCCCATGAGTGCGTGCCCGATGATGCGTACGTCCAACTCTCCGTGTTCGAACCGGGAGGGCAGGAAATTATTTTTCAGGGTAATAAAGAGACAGATGCCCAGTCCGCAACCGGTCGTAAGTAGTCCGGCTGCCATCTTGGACTTTTTCAACTTCTCTGCTTTATCTTCCATCGTCTGACTGGAAGTCAGCAGGATAGAGAATACATACAGGACAGTAATCCCTCCGGCATAGATAAGCAGTTGTACCGCTCCCAGAAAAGAGTAATTGAGCTGGAAGTAGATCCCGGCTGTACCGAAAAGTACAAACAACAGATAAGTTGCCGAGCGCAGGATCCTGGAGGTTGTCACTGTCATGACCGAGAAAACGGTGATAAAGACCGCCAGGATCAGGAAAACAATAAAATCAAGTGTAATTTCCATATCTTTTTGTTTCGCAGTGTAGGATCGGAAGACCGTTTACTGTTTGTTTAAAATCATATTCAGTTTTTCTTTCTCGTAGACCGCATGCTCAAACTTCTGATCGAATGCAATAGCGTCATAAGGACACGCATTCACACAGAGTTGACAAAACATACACGATCCCAGATTGTATTCGTAGCGTACCAGTACTTTCTTCTTTTTGCCCTCTTCGTTGGTAATGCTTTCGCTAATCACCTCTATGGTATCATTGGGACAGGCATTCTGGCACAGCCCACAGGCTATGCATTTGTGGTTGCCCTCTTCGTCATGTGGCATACAAAGCGTACCCCGGAAGCGATCGAACATCACCAGTGTATCCCGATTTTCCGGATACCTCTCTGTTACTTTCTTTGTGAAGAACTCCGTGATCGTCACTTTCATTCCGGTCATCAGCGTACCCATCGCGTAGAACAATCCGCCGAAGTAGCCTTTTTTATCAGATGATATTTTCTTATGCATCTCTTGTCCGGCTGGAGTTGTACTCCCGCCGCTTATACTATCAGGACTTTCAGTCCGTTTGTCATACCTTTTATTCATCTTCTTTCCTCCTTAAAAATGCCAGCCGAATACCACTATGATCACCATCAGCAACAGATTCGCAATTCCTATCGGAACCAGATATTTCCATTCCAGTGTCAGTATCTGGTCGATACGCAGGCGCGGGAAAGTCCATTTGATCCACATCAGCAGGAATACTACAAAAAAAGCCTTCCCGAAAAACCAGATAAATCCCGGAATGTAATCCATCACCTGATTGAATCCATTCAACCCGGGTACGTGCAGCGGCATCCATCCTCCCAGAAAGATGGTACTTGCCACACCGGCCACCACAAACAGATTCACAAACTCCGCTACATAGAACAGCCCGAAATGCATTCCCGAATATTCGGTGTGGTAGCCTGCTGTCAGTTCCGATTCTGCTTCGGGAAGGTCAAAGGGCCCGCGGTTGACCTCGGCATTTCCGGCAATCAGGTAGATCACAAAAGCGATCAGTGCCGGGATATGACCTTTGAAGATAAACCAGCCATCGGACTGGCGCATGACGATCTCACTCAACTGCATGGTGTCTGTCAGCACGATGATGGTGAGAATACTCAGCCCGACCGAAAGTTCGTAACTGATCATCTGTGCTCCGCTTCGCATGGCACCGATCAGGGAATATTTGTTGTTGCTGCTCCATCCGGCCAGCAGGATCCCGACAATACCTATGGAAGAGGCAGCCATCAGGAAAAATACCCCTACATTGAAGTCAAGAACCTCCATCCCTTTGTTGATGGGCAGACAACTGAATGCCAGGATAGAGGCCAGCACCACAATATAAGGTGCCAGGTTGTAAAGGAATTTGTCAGAGTGCCGGATCACGATGATCTCTTTGATCAGCATCTTGAATAC
>DALZBD010000107.1:0-9791 GCA_031977515.1 Bacteroides sp.
ATTCTTCTCCGTAGCGGATCACACCCGATTCGATCATCTCACGCAACAGGTCGTTTCCTTCACGGGTACGCTCTCCTACTCCGGCGAATACGGAAAAACCATTGTGTTTCTTGGCAATGTTGTTGATAAGTTCCATGATCAATACGGTCTTACCTACTCCGGCTCCTCCAAACAGACCTATCTTCCCTCCTTTGGAATAGGGTTCGAGCAGGTCTACCACCTTGATCCCTGTAAACAAAACCTCTTCCACAGTGGTCAGATCTTCGAACTTAGGAGGCTCACGATGAATGGGATACGCGCCGTCGCGTTCCAGGTCCTTCATCCCGTCGATAGAATCTCCTACGACATTCATCAGGCGTCCCTTGATCTGTTCGCCAATGGGCATGGTGATAGGCTGGTTGGTAGGGAAGACTTTCAATCCACGTTGCAGACCGTCGGTGCTATCCATAGCCACGGTACGCACGGTGTTTTCCCCGATGTGTTGTTGAACCTCCACTATCAGCTTCTTGCCGTTTGCCCTCCGGATCATCAATGCATCATGGATGCTCGGAAGTGTAACATTGGCCTCAGCCCCTTCGAAATACACATCCACAACAGGACCGATGACCTGAGAGATATGTCCGATAATCTGTGACATAAGCAAAGTTTCTCTTTATCTTTTAATACTGAATTATTGTGTTTTTTCCTTTGTCAACGGACAAAAGAGATTGTTTTTCGATTAGTTCTGGTATGCTCCAAAGGACACCGAAACCTGCATGGCAAATGTATAAACAATTCTCCTCATAACCTCGGATTTCATCGATAATTATGCCGATTAGACCTATTATTTATAGGAAAAAATCAATTTTTTATACCCTAACAGGCCTTGTAGAGAATTTAAGCTATAAATATTCAATCCATTCAACAGGAAAGAGCTTTACAGAAAAGTTTACTGAGAAATATCCACTCTTATCCTGCGACTGAAAAGTTGCCTGCTCCCTAAGTAACTGTTAGGATTTTCCACGAATAAATAATTATAGTGTTCTTCGCTCTTTCTTTTGTCTTCTTTTTGCCCCATTTTCCTCTTTTTCCGGCTCAAATAGCCCGCTATTATCGCCGAAAAAACAAAAAAATGGGACTAAAAATAAGCCTAAATAAAGTTACGAGCAAAATCCTAACAGTTACTAAGAGACAGGATCAACCGGAAATCTCTCTGCCTCATGGATGAAAACAGGGAATTCTGTACAGGAAAACGAGAAAATAATGACTATAGATATTCTGAATGTACATATTCCCTGCTACTTCTGAACACTCACAAAACCGACACAAAAATAAAAGGAATTCTGATAAGTTGTAACCCCGGCATACAGGTTAATAAAAGTCAAACATCAGATTATAAATTCATTTATTTAGAAATAAACCGACTTTCTTCAGCAGTTTTTTTGTCTATGAGATGCAATGTATTTTAGAAACAATGTATTTAGACGCAAATATGCGTCTCTACAAATAATCACATTCAAAAGAAAACATATACATGATGTAGAGACGCATATTTGCGTCTAACACACCTGGCGTCTGAGTAAAAAAAGAACAAAACTCAATGAGACGCAAAAAAGGGTGAAGTCTCCGGTTTGGTTCCTCCACCCTGATATAAAGGCTGATCGCAGTAATCTTTTAATAAACTTCTATCTCAGCTGCGAGACGTTTGGCTTTATCGCGCAGGGCGTCCATATCATTTCCCTGGGGAGCATAACAAAGCACTACTCCCATTCTTCTCTTCTCACGGGTAAAAGGTTTGCCAAACAGGCGCAGGTAAGCATCTTCTTCCTGCATCACCTTTTCCATTCCCCGGAAACGAGGCTGTTCGGTAGAAGCAATAGATGAAAGGATCACCGCACTGGCTCCCATGCGTTCCTGCTTCACGGAAGGAACAGGCCATCCCAACGCAGCCCGCAGGTGAAGTTCAAACTCGTTGAGGTTCTGTGTTCCCGCAAGGGTCACCATACCTGTATCGTGCGGACGCGGAGAGAGTTCGGAAAAATATACTCCGTGTTCATGGCTCAGGAAGAATTCTACTCCCCAGAGACCGGCACCGGTAAGTGCCCGGGTTATCTTCTCTGCCATCTCCTGTGCCTCTTTCAGATGAGCCGGATCGATCACAGCCGGTTGGAAACTCTCCTGATAATCTCCTCCTTTCTGGATATGTCCGATGGGCGGACAGAAAAGGGTAGGTCCTTCTTTCTGTGTCACCGTAAGCAGCGTGATCTCGCTATCGAAATGGATAAACTCTTCAATGATCAGTTCGCGGATATCCCCCCGGCTACCACTGCATCCGTATTCCCAGGCTTGTTCCAGTTCATCGGGAGTTTTCACAAGAGACTGCCCCTTTCCGGAAGAAGACATCAGGGGCTTCACTACACAGGGAAAACCGATCTTTTCCGAAGCTTCTTTCAGTTCCTCAAAGGTAGTGGCATAGAAATATTTCGCCGTTTTCAGTCCGAGTTCTTTAGCTGCCAGGTCACGGATCGCTTTGCGGTTCATCGTAAAGTTGACCGCACGGGCACTGGGCACGACCTGTATTCCCTGCTTTTCAAAATCATAAAGACGCTCTGTACGGATCGCCTCGATCTCGGGGACGATGATATCCGGTTGGTGCTTTTCTACCACCCGTGCCAGTTCGTCACCATTCAGCATATCGATCACTTCACAGGCGTCTGCCACCTGCATGGCCGGAGCTCCCGCATACGAGTCACAGGCTACTACCTGCAGTCCTTTGCGTTGTGCCGAGATGACAAACTCTTTTCCTAATTCGCCCGAACCGAGTAAAAGTATTTTCTTCATTGTAGAGAATATAAGTATGTTTTATAGATCGTGTTTCTGATTATACGTGCAAAGATAACCAATTCCTGATTAACAGAGAGAGATTTATTTATTCGTATTACAAACAAAAGAATGTTTTTCTCAGGAAATATGAAGAAATAAAAGACCCATCGGAGACGAGAAACAATTAGATTTACAATTTACAATTGGACATACAATCTACTTTCAGACAGAAGAACATAAGAACAGATATTTTCTTTATGACTTATCTGTTGAATATGTCTTTTCTTTATTTGTTCTTCTGTCTGAAAACTGTATTTCCAATCGTAAATCTCTTTACTGGTGTTGTTCCCGCAACAGGTCATTTACCGTTTTCACCGGATTGAACGTAGCAAGAGACACCTCCACGAACACTGTATTCCAGTCGCTCATGGCACCGTTCCACAATCCGGGAAGTTCAAGTGCTTTGAGTTCCTTACCGTTCTTGGATTTATAAGAGATGAATCCGGTGGCTTTGTCTACATACTTGGCCAGATCAAACTTCTGACCTTTATAACCACGTACGGCACATACGAGATCTACGGGATTGAAATGTGTTCCTTTTTCGAACATCTCCTTTTTGTTTGGATCGGCCATATCGATCTGAGAACTTTCAAGGATCTGCAACGAGATGGTTCCGTCGGAATTATACGCGAGGAACGGACCTCCACCAGGTTCGCCCACATTCTTTACCATACCACACACACGCATGGGACGATTGAGTTTCTTTTTCAGGTAAAGAACGAGTTCGGCATCTTCGAGATTCTTGGTCTGTGGATTTTTGCAGAACAGTTTCTTCTGTACAAACTGTAAGATCTCCATGATCTGATCGTGAGTATACTGCCCGCTATCGAGCAATTCAAGATACTCAAACGCTTTCTTCTGCAACGTTACCAACACACCTGCGATCAGTTTTTTGTAAAGCACTGTATCTTCTTTGAGGCGATCGGGCACTACATTGTCGATGTTCTTGATGAAGATCACATCCGCATCCAGATCGTTGAGGTTTTCGATGAGCGCCCCGTGTCCGCCGGGACGGAACAGAATCTTACCGTCTTCCCGGAAAGGCAGGTTGTCCATATCCGCTGCTACGGTATCCGTACTGGGCTTCTGCTCGGAGAAAGTGACATTATAGTCTACTCCGTATTTTTTGCCAAAGATAGCCGCCTTCTCTTCTACCAGTGTTTTAAACAATATTCTGTGTTCGGGAGAAACGGTGAAATGAACATTTACCTTACCACGACTACCAGCTGCATACAAAGCCCCTTCTACCAGATGCTCTTCCAGCGGAGTACGTGAACCGTCTGTATAAGAATGGAATTTGAGCAATCCTTTGGGCAAAGCACCGTAGTTAAGTCCTGCTTCTTTCAGCAATGCTTCGACAACCGCTTTGTAATTGCCTTCCTTTATAAGAGCAGGGATCTCTTTTCCTGTGAGTTTCAGACAAGCGGCATTGAGGTCGGCATAAAAAGCAAAATCCCCGATCTGATCGAAGAAAGTCTGTTCAAATTTAGTCGTGGGTACATCATAATCTGCTCCCAGAAACTCAAACAGATCTTTAAACATACGGCTGGCTGCACCGGAAGCCGGAACAAATTTTACGATCACTTTGTCTCCTCCGATATATTCTTCCCAGGCTTTCAGATAAGCCTCCTGTTCTCCGGCATCAGGCGCCAGAATCCCCTTCTCTACAGAAGCGGCACCATCGAGTTTCAAAAAGGGAAAACCATTACGGAAACAAGCCAGTTGTTCTTCGATCTGAGCTTCGGAAATGCCTTTCTTCTCCAGCAATTCCTTGTCTTGTTGTGTCATCATATTATCTAATTTTAAGAATTTCAAAGTTTGATGTCCAAAAATACAAAATGTTATTTAGTTTTTACAGGAAACCCGGCAAAAAAAACTAATTTTACCATCGGAAAAAACAAAGTTGATAAGGATCATACAGATGTGGAACCAGTTGGGGACTATACACATTCTATCCGCATAAGGTTTTTTAATAGGTAGTATATAATATCCACAAATGACAGAGACAAAGGATGGAGGATATTTCATTTTTCACAAAAAGAGAGAAGGCTGAACTTATTTCACTATACAGGCAGTTGCTTGTTTCGGCCGGGGATAGCATTGCCCGTAAAGAGGTGCTTAACCTGAAGCGCAACCTGGTGAAAGCCGCCCGCGCGCACCATCTGCAGCGCAATAATTTCGGTATGAATCCGGTGATCCGTGACCTGCAGACGGCAGTGATCGTGGCCGAAGAGATGGGCATGAAAGGCAGTTGCCTGATCGGTATCATGCTGCATGAGATCGTGAAGACCGGTACCCTGAGTATAGATCAGGTGAAGGCCGAGTTTGGCGAAGATGTAGCCGCGATCATACGCGGGCTGGTAAAAACGAATGAGCTCTATGCCAAAAGTCCGGCGATAAAATCGGAGAATTTCCGCAACCTCCTTCTTTCGTTTGCAGAAGATATGCGTGTGATCCTGATCATGATTGCCGATCGCGTCAATATCATGCGACAGATCAAGGATTCGTCCAACGAAGAAGACCGTCTGAAAGTGGCTTCGGAGGCTGCTTATCTCTATGCTCCCCTGGCCCACAAACTGGGGCTTTACAAACTGAAATCGGAACTCGAAGACCTTTCGCTGAAGTATAGCCAGAAGGAGACGTATTACTTTCTGAAAGACAAACTGAGTGAGACCAAGGCCTCGCGCGACCGGTATATCGCCGCTTTCATCGATCCTATTGAAAGAAAGGTGCGTGAAGCAGGACTGAATTTCGAGATCAAGGGACGTACGAAGTCGATCCATTCGATCTGGAATAAAATAAAGAAGCAGAAGACAAGTTTCGAGAATATCTACGACTTGTTTGCCATCCGTATCATCCTGGATTCCGATCCGGAAAAAGAGAAGCAGGAATGCTGGCAGGTATACTCGATCATCACAGATATGTACCAGCCCAACCCGAAACGGTTGCGCGACTGGCTCTCTATCCCCAAAAGCAACGGCTACGAATCGCTGCATATCACGGTCATGGGACCGGAAGGCAGATGGGTGGAGGTACAGATCCGTACCCGTAGGATGGATGAGATCGCTGAAAGAGGGCTGGCGGCTCACTGGCGCTACAAAGGGGTGAAAGGGGAAAGTGGACTGGACGACTGGCTCACTTCTGTACGTGAAGCGTTGGAACATTCGGACAACGATTCTCTACAGGTGATGGATCAGTTCAAAATGGATCTGTACGAGGATGAAGTGTTTGTTTTTACGCCTAAGGGAGATCTTTTCAAACTGGCAAAGGGAGCTACGGTATTGGATTTTGCATTCCATATACATAGTAACCTCGGCTGCCGGTGTACAGGGGCAAAGGTGAACGGAAAGAATGTGCAGTTGCGGTACAAACTCAACAGCGGAGATCAGGTAGAGATCATGACCTCTAATACGCAAACTCCCAAGCAGGACTGGCTCAATATCGTAACTACCTCCAAGGCACGTACCAAGATACGTCAGGCACTGAAGGAGATGGCAACCAGATATCATGATTTTGCAAAAGAGACACTGGAACGGAAATTCCGCAACCGGAAGATCGAGTATGATGAAGGGGTGATGATGCGCATGATCAAACGGTTGGGATATAAGACCGTATCGGAATTCTACCAGGCGATCGCAGATGACGCGCTGGATCCTAACCAGGTGATGGACAAGTACCTCGAACAGCAAAAGCGGGAAACAGAACACCAGGAAGAGATCCCTTACCGCAGTGCCGAAGGATACAGCCACCAGCCTGAGATGGATGAGGTGATGCAGAAAGAGGATGTATTGGTGATCGATGAGGATCTGAAAGGGTTGGAATTCAAACTTTCCAAATGTTGTAGCCCGATCTATGGAGACGAAATATTCGGGTTTACTACGGTATCCGGGGGCATTAAAATACACCGGAAGACCTGTCCGAACGCCCCGCAGATGGAGGAACGATTCCCCTACCGTATCGTGAAAGCACGCTGGGCAGGGAAATCCAAAGGTACTCATTATCCCATTACCCTGCGTGTGGTGGGACAGGACGATATTGGTATCGTGACGAATATCACTTCTATCATTTCGAAAGAAAACGATATCACGCTGCGGTCGATCGGGATCGATTCCAACGACGGGCTTTTTTCGGGTATGCTGACGATCCTGGTGGGAGATACAGGGCGGCTGGAAGCCCTGATCAAAAAGCTCCGCACCGTGAAAGGGGTGAAACAGGTGAACAGGAACTGAAACGTTTACAGAATCTTTTGACAGTAGAATGCAGAACTATGGAGGATGTAGAAATAAGAAAGTTAAGACCGGAAGAAGCAGACATCGCCCTGAATCTGTCATTGCACGTTTTTCTGGAATGTGGAACTGCGGATTATGATGAAGAGGGTATAAATTCTTTCAAACAATTTATATCTGATAAAGAACATACGGACAATCTTACTTTATACGGTGCTTTCCTACATAAAAGGCTTGTAGGTGTGCTCGGAACAAAAAATGCCGGAAGCCATATTTCCCTGTTTTTCATAGATAGAAAATATCAGGGACAAGGGATCGGACGTCGTATGTTCCGATTTTTCAGGAAAGATATGCCAAACTCATTCATTACGGTGAATTCTTCTACCTATGCAGTTGGAATATATGAGAAATTTGGTTTTGTCCGTTCAGGAGAGTCTCATACACAACAAGGGCTGACATCGGTCCCCATGGAATACAGAAACATATAATCTGCAGATATATACATGTATGTTCAGACAATATAGAACGAATGAAAAAAAACGTCTGATATGGAGAAATTTAGTTTGAAGAAACGCCTGAAGAGTTTTACATACGCCTGTAAAGGGATATGTTGCCTGATCGGGCATGAGCATAATGCATGGATACACTGCCTGGCCGTAGTGGTGGTCATCGCAGCCGGTTTTCTCTTAGGTATCAACCGGATCGAATGGATTGCCATTGTCCTGTGTTGCGGCATGGTGCTTGCAGCAGAGGCTGTCAATACTGCCATTGAGGTATTGGTAGACCTGGTGTCTCCGGAAAGGCAACCGCTGGCAGGAAAAGTGAAAGATATAGCTGCCGGAGCGGTGCTTCTTACTGCTATTGCTGCAGCTATCGTCGGATGCATTGTTTTTATACCTTATATATTCTAAGACTATTGTCTTACTATGAACACACGATTTGTAAAATACATGTACCGGACTCTGGGTACATGGATAGGATGCAGCCTGATTGCCTGCACCTCTTCCGATCACTCTTCTGCGGAGAAACACGATCTGATCTGGTTTGACAAGCCGGCTCAGCAATGGGAAGAGACAGTACCTGTAGGAAACGGTCGGCTGGGAATGATGCCCGACGGGGGCATCTTACAGGAGAAAATCGTACTGAATGATATCAGTATGTGGAGCGGATCAATGGCCGACTACAACAATCCGGAAGCTGCCCGCTACCTGCCACGCATCCGTCAGTTACTCTTTGAGGGACGTAATCGCGAAGCACAGGAGATGATGTACAGCCATTTTGTACCGGTGAAACCGGAAAAAGGGGGTACGTATGGAAATTACCAGATGCTGGCCGACCTGGACATCCGTTACGACTATCCCGGAGATATACCTGAACAGGAAGACTACTTCCGTTACCTGGACCTTAAAAATGGTGTGGCAGGAACTCTGTTCAAAGGAAAGGATCACTATTACATGCGTCGTTATTTCGTCTCCCGCGACCGGGATGTGATGGTAGTACACCTCACTTCGGAAAATGGAAAACGTGACAAAGCGATCTCTTTCCAGGCCATGCTCAATCGTCCGGAACGTGCCCACATCTACACCGAAGGGAATATGCTGGTGATCGAAGGGACTCTGGACAGTGGCAGGGAAGGACAACAGGGAGTAGCTTATATCTGTCGGATGCAGGTAGTGGCTATCGGAGGAACCTCTTCTGTAGGTCCCGAAGGGATCTCCGTACAAGGGGCGGAAGAGGCCACGCTGATCTTGTCCGCAACTACCGATCTTCTCTATCCGGAAGACTATCGGGAACAGGCAGCACGTCTGCTCGAAGCAACACTCCCTCTCTCCTACGATCAATTGGAAAAAGAATATACAGAGAGTTATCGGCAATTGTATGATCGCGCTTCTCTCTCCATCACTCCGGAAACGACAAAAAAAGGAAAAGAGCCCTGGAAATTGCCTACGGACAAGCGTATCCTGCGCTTCCAGGAGGAGGAAGATCCTGCTCTGGCAGCTCTGTATTACAACTACGGACGATATTTGCTGATAAGTACCACACGCCCCGGCTCTCTGCCTCCCAACCTGCAGGGATTATGGGCCAATGAATGTGCTACTCCGTGGAACGGGGATTACCACCTGAACATCAACGTACAGATGAATCACTGGCCTGTAGAGCCGGGCAACCTACCCGAACTTCACCTTCCTCTGACAGAACTCACCAAAGGGCTTGTGAAAGATGGGGAAAAGACGGCAAAAGCATTCTACGGTGCGGATGCCAGAGGATGGGTAGCGCACATGATGACGAATGTCTGGAATTTCACTGCTCCGGGAGAGCATCCTTCGTGGGGAGCCACCAATACCGGAGGTGCGTGGTTGTGTGCCCACCTGTGGGAGCATTACCTGTACACAGGGGATAGAGAGTATCTGCGTGAAGTGTATCCGGTATTGAAAGGGGCAGCCGAATTCTTCCTCTCGACAATGGTGGAAGAGCCAAAGCATGGCTGGCTGGTGACCGCACCGACCTCTTCACCGGAAAATCTGTTCTATATAGGCGATGATCCTACGCCGATCAGTGTGTGCATGGGACCTACCATGGATATTCAACTGGTACGTGAATTGTATACAAATGTGTTAAGTGCCATGGATATATTGCAAGATAAGAACGAAGGTCTACTTTATCGGGAATTAAACACTGCCATCGATAAACTACCTCCCCACC
>DALZBD010000108.1:0-9719 GCA_031977515.1 Bacteroides sp.
AATTGTAAATAGTCAAATCGTCAATTTCTACACATTGGCTATGCTCATGATATCCGCAAACACCCCGGCGGCAGTCACACTCGCTCCCGCACCGTATCCCTGGATCATCATCGGATATTCTTTGTAACGCTCCGTAGTCAGCAGAATGATATTGTTGCTTCCTTCCAGCCCATAGAACGGATGCGAAGCATCTACCTCCTGCAGGCCCACAGAAGCCTTGCCATTTTCCAGTTTGGCCACAAAGCGCCAATGCTTGTTCTCTTTTTCCAGTACCTCACGGCGCGCTTCAAATCCGGCATCCAGATAAGGCACTCTTTCCCAGAACTCATCCAGAGTACCGGTAAAGAAATCATCGGGCACGAACAGGTGTTTTTCCACATCTTCCTGCTCCAGACGATATCCGGCTTCACGGGCCAGGATCACTAATTTGCGGATCACATCCTTTCCGCTCAGGTCGATGCGCGGATCAGGCTCCGAATAGCGCTCTTCCTGAGCCATCTTTATCGTGCGGCTGAAAGGGATATCGGCACTGATCTTATTGAATATAAAATTCAGGGTACCCGACAATACCGCTTCGATCTTCTCGATCTTGTCACCGCTGTTGATCAGGTCATTGATCGTATTGATGATCGGCAGTCCGGCTCCCACATTGGTCTCGAAAAGGAATTTCACTCCACGCTGGCGGGCAATGGTTTTCAGTTCCTTGTAATTGTCATAAGCCGAGGAGGCAGCGATCTTATTGGCTGCCACCACAGAGATGTTATGTTGCAGGAATTCTTTGTAAAGATCCGCCACTTTCGGACTGGCTGTACAATCAACGAACACCGAATTGAAGATGTTCATGCCGATCACCTCCTGACGCAACAGTTCCGGAGTAGACACCATGCCGTTCTCACGGAGTTCATGTTCGTAGTTCGACAGATCAAATCCTTCTCTGCGGAAGATAGCATTCTCGTGGTCGGCGATCCCCACCACATTGATCTTCAATCCGTTTTGCTTCATCAGTTTTTCACGTTGCGTACGGATCTGTTCCAGCAGACTTCCACCCACCGTACCGATCCCGCAAAGGAAAATATTCAGTACTTTGTATTCCGACAGGAAGAAAGAATCGTGGATCACATTGAGCGACTTGCGCAGTGACTTCGAAGCCACCACAAAAGAGATATTAGTTTCAGAAGCACCCTGCGCACAGGCAATCACATTGATACCGTTGCGTCCGAGTGTACCAAACAGTTTACCGGCAATACCCGGAGTATGTTTCATATTCTCCCCTACGATCGCTACGGTAGCCAGGTCTTTCTCGGCCTGTATCGGAGAGATCTCTCCCATCTCAATCTCTTTGGCGAACTCCTTGCAAAGTACCTCACAAGCCAGATCGGCATCCGCGTTACGTACACCGATGGAAGTACTGTTCTCGGAAGAGGCCTGCGACACAAGGAATACACTGATGCCGTTGGCAGCCAGCGTACGAAAGATGCGGTAGTTGACCCCGATCACACCCACCATACCCAGACCCTGTACAGTGATCAGGCTGGTATCGTTGATCGAAGAAATTCCCTTGATCGCTTTGCTCTTCGGATCGCATACCTCCTGACGGATGATCGTGCCCGGCGCTTCGGGATTGAATGTATTCTTGATAAGTATAGGAATATTCTTATGATATACCGGGTAAATGGTAGGAGGATATACCACCTTGGCACCGAAGTTACAAAGTTCGGTTGCCTCCACATAACTCAGTTCGCTGATGGTATAGGCCGAACTGATCACTCTCGGGTCGGCAGTCATAAACCCATCCACATCCGTCCAGATCTCCAGAATATTGGCATCCAGGGCAGCAGCAAGGATAGCAGCTGTGTAGTCCGAGCCACCACGACCCAGATTGGTCACCTCTCCGGTAGTCTTATCGGAAGAGATAAAACCGGGTACCAGCGCCACTTTCGGCAATTCACAGAATGCCTCCTTCACCAACTGATTGGTAAGATCCGCATCCAGAATATGTCTGCCATGCTTCTGTTTGGTTTTGATAAACGTACGTGAATCGTACCAACGGGCTCCGTCGATCAGTTCGGTCACGATCAGCGAAGAGAGACGTTCGCCATAACTCACGATCGTATCGGCTGTTTTGGGAGAGAGATCCTTGATCAGGTAAATACCCTGATAAATATCTTTCAGTTCATTGAGCAGTTCTCCTACCCGACGTTGCAACTCAGTCTGCCGTTCACCGGCAGGAATCACCTCTTTCACCATTTCCACATGGCGGTATACAATTTCACGGAACTCATTCTCATAAGCAGAATCACCTACGGCAGCCAGTCTGGAAGTCGCGATCATTTTGTCTGTGATCCCCCCGAGGGCTGAAACGACTACGACTACCGGCTCCTCGGCCGACTCTACAATTTTCTTCACGCTTAAAATGCTGTTCACGGAACCTACGGATGTTCCGCCGAATTTCATTACTTTCATGCAAGTTTGTATTTTAACGGATTGCCCGAACGGACAATGGGTTGTTTTTAAAATAAAAAAGGAGTTTTGATTTTGCCTGCCTTTGCAAGCGCGATTCACGTAGAAACACAATATTACCCTTAACCCCTAAGGGTCATGGTAGACATGAAAGTCGTTGTGGTATATGAATAGTACCTGATCATAGTTGTCGTTTCTATCATTTCATTTGATAAGTGCGACAAAAATAAGAATAAAACTGTTCATTCTATCACGTTTTGCGAATAATTTGTAATAAAAGAATAGATTTCTTTAAAAAGCAGGGTAAAAATGTAACCTCAGGAGTTTCTCGGCTATCCTTCCGGCGGGCCAATGTCATACAGTTAAGGAATTAATGATACGGGATCGCATCCTACCGATCTGTGAGTATCCCCACTACTCTTCGCCTCGGAGAGTAGTGGGGATACGCACAGGTCGATAGGATCATGCGTTGGCCGGTGGGATCTTGAAAGCGATAAGGAATAGCATAAATTCCTTAACTAAATGACATTGCCCGGCGGGCTTTAAAAGTTCCGTTTCTCTATCAAATAAATAATCCGGCGCAGGGACTGAAAGACTCTTTCTTAGATATCTTTTCCAGAGAAACCCGATAAGCCCGGAAGAGGCAGACAAAAAAAACGGGTAAACTATTCATTCTATAAGATTTTATTCTATTTTTGCATACAACACTATAAAGAGATTGGAGACACACACACTAACGATATGAAAAACAGACCGAATTCCATGAACTATTTCAAAAACATTCAGATATTTTTCATCCTTTTATTTTTGTTTTCCTGCTCGCTTCTTTCCGCTCAGAACTCCAAGTTCAAAAACGAAAGACGCATCTACCTGTGGGATGTCACCCTTTCCATGAAAGGATATGAAGGCCGTACGCCGGATATCTACGACGAAGTGGTCAAAGCCATCAAGACAGATATCAACAGCATCGCGGACGAAGAGACAGAGATCATCATCCTGCCGTTTCAGGTGAATATACTGGATGCCTGGAAAGAGAAAGCCACGGAAAGCGGGAAAAAAGCGATCATCAAAAAGATCGAGTCTTATAAGAATGACCTGGTCACCAACACCAATATATGCCTTCCCCTGACAGACGTGATGGCAAAATATGTGGATAAGGAGAAACGCAATGTATTGCTCCTGCTCACAGATGGCAAGCACACCCCTACCGCCGCTTATACGCAGGATTGCCTGATGCAATTGATACGTCAGTGGTGTGAGTTTGCCACGGAAAACGATGCATACGGTTTTTATGTGATGCTCACCCAGCACGCAAAGGACGAAGAACTGATCCGTGTGATCCATGAGACCTGCCGGATGCATTGTGTAGAGGGTACGGATATCAACTTCATCGAATTGTATCCCTATACCATAGGTACCTACAATGTAAAAGACGATGCGGAGAAGATCACCTACTCCGGCGATGTGGAGTGCAAAAAGAATGTACGCATCCCCGACGGTATCAAATTCAGGCTCGTTTCCGAGCCCAACGACTACTTCAAGGTAGACACCATCGTGGACCTGCGCGACAATGAATTCAAATTCGATGTCGTCCAACGGTATTCCAACGAAGAGTTGAAGGAGATGCTGCCCACCGACCGCAACGAAAGAGTAAAGATATTCCTCTCTATTGCCAATCAGGACGAATTCCCTCTGGTATCTTTATTACTCAATGAAATAGAGATCCAATACATCAACAAACCCGAGAAAACGCTGAAAATATATGTGGAAGATTAAATACCCGTTGATCCTGCTGTTCCTTTTTTCGCTGCTGTCGTGCAGTGAAAAGACGGAAAACTCTACCTTCTGGGGAGAGACCGAATACTATTCCGACTTTCTGTTTTACAAGTATACTCCGGTGATCATGGAGAAGAAGTTGAAATTTGATTTCAACGAAGACGCGCAAGCGATCCGGGGAGTGAAACTGGGACTTTTTGAGAAAGACGACAAGGAGCGGCTGCGCCCTGCCACAGAGGATATAAAGCTCTACAAAGACGGTACACTGTGTCCGGGCAATGTATTCACAGTATCGGGAGGAGACCAGGAAGCCATGATCGGACTGGAATTTACAGGCGATGCCCGTGCGGGTATACATAAATGGTACCTGATGGTGATCGACAACGGCGGACTGGATCGCGTGAATGAATACGACACGGAAAGCGATGCCACCCCCCTGCTGATGGAATGGCGCGCCAAAAAGACCCATGTATGGAATCCGCTCAAACTGATCCTGTTCTGGACGGTTGCAGCCCTTCTGGCACTGCTGTTGCTTTGGATGCTTGTCCTGCGCGGGCAGCTCTATCCACGGTTCAGGGTCGGGGCTTTCATCGTGACCGATCCCTATTACAGTATGCGTCGCCTGCGGGGTTGCTATAAACTGGTATGTACCAACAAGGCCGTCAGACAATCTGCATGGAGCAAGTTCTTCAAAGGAAAAGTGGCTTACGAGGTGAATCCGTTCTGGACCCGTGAATGGGTCATCACTCCGCGCGACGGAGCTTCGGTGAAGCCCAACACCAGCAGCGAATACTCTTTTGAACCTTATACAGTCACCCTCAGAAAAGGGAATGAATACAAAGTGACCAACCACACTACCGGAGAAAAAATAACAGTAACAATAAATTAAAAAGACACACGCATTATGGCAACCAAACTAAGACGCTGCCTCTACATCGGACTCGGGGGCACAGGTATGAACGCACTGTTACATACCAAAAAAATGCTTATGGAAACCTATGGAGGAGAAGTTCCTCCGATGATCGGCTTCCTCGGAATCGACACCGATCAGGGGGCATATAAGAAAACTCTTGACTCCAAATACGGAGCGGTATCTCTGGCACCGTACGAGCAACGCTCTATCGCCTGTCGCGATGCGAAAGCCATCTACAACAAGCACAAGGATGAGCATTTTACCTGGATGCCCGAAGAGAATGAAGGAGCTATCGTGGCCATGGAGATCGGTGCCGGACAGGTACGCAGCAACGGCCGCCTGGCAGCTGTGATCAACAGTTCGCAGGTAGAGACCTCTGTGAAACAGGCACTGGATAATATACGTAAAAGTACCCATTCCAACAACCGGGACTACGAACTGCTCTCCAACAATGTGGAGATACACATGGTCTTCTCCATCTGTGGAGGTACAGGCTGTGGTACGTTTATCGATGTGGCTTACCTCGTGCGCCGTGTGGCTCCGGAATGCAAACTGACAGGCTATGCAGTGATGCCGGATGTATTCGAATCGATGGTACCTTCAGGGCCTGCCATGGCTAAGGTGAAACCCAATGCTTATGGAGCCATGATGGATCTGGACTGGATGATGCACCTGCGTCCCAGTTCTCCTCCGTTGGTACTGGACTACATCACACACAAGATGCAGGTGAGCGAACGTCCTTTCAACGCCGTGATGTTTATCGATAACAAAAATGAGAACAACGACGTATACACCCATGCCGATCAGCTCACCGAGATGATCAGTCTGGCATTGGTGATCGCCTCCGGACAACTCTCCGTGGCTGCCTCCAGTGTGAGTGACAACATCGAAAAGTATTATGCGGACGGTTCGATGGATATCGAAGACAAGAAAGCATGGGCAGCGGGTATGGGTGCCTGTGAGATCGTCTTCCGCGGAAAAGACCTGTCGCAGATCTACTCCATCAAAGCCGCGCAACGCATTATCCAGCGTCTGCTCAATGCCTGCAACGATATAGATACAGTAGTCAACAACTGGATAGACTCGCCGGAGGTGAGCATCCGCGAAAACAACGGGCGCGACGATGTATTGGATGCATTGTTGAAAAAAGATCCCAAAATACCGATGGTATCTATCAATGATGGTCTCAATGCCAAGCCGGAGACAGATATGTACATCGCCTCGGCCATGCCTAAGGACGAAGAGGTGAAAGCAAAAATACAGGAGCTCTCTGATAAGGTAAAGGCCGAACTGGTCTCATTGCTGATCAAACAGATCAATCAGGAATGCGGACTCAGCAATGCCGAGGGCTGCATTGTGGGTATACAGAAACAGGTGGATATCTTCCTGAAAGAGATGCGCGACGAACTGGAGGCTTTTGAAAACGCACGTCCGATCAAACAACAGGCCATCGAGATTGCCATAGACAACCTTTCCCAACTGGAACGGAAGATGTTTGTATTGGGCAAGTCGGGCAAGAGAGAAAGCCTGATGGAAGATGTGATCGCAGCAACTATGGTGTATGTGACTTCCGAACGGGAGATCATCCGCCGCCGTGCCGCCATTACCTTCTACACCGGCCTGCAGGCTGCACTGCTGGACGAATATACCCGTGTAAAGCAGGTCAAAGACCTGTTGCTGACGGTAAATACCGAACTCACTACCCGACTGGCCGAACTTCACAATCTCGTAGGTAAGTCTTCCCAGACCTTTATGATCGATCTTGTAGGGGAGACAGCTAAGAATGTGGCTGTGGAAGACGACGAGATCAACATCCAGGAGTTTGTGAAGAAGCTGGACCTGGCTCACAACCTGTACGACCTGGAAGAACTGGAAGTGGCTGAGGTAAAAACATCACTGTTCACTTACACCGATCAGCTGCCTGTGGCCCGCAAATGGGAAAGCACCAGCATCGACGATGTGATCAACCAACTCTCGGAGAAAGATTTCGATCACCTGATGCGTACGGCTACCAACAAAGCCATGCCGCTGTTCCGCAAGGAGTATCAGGGTTATATACCCCAGACAGAACTTTACGAGGGATATTTTGTGGGTGTACCCGACAAAGGAAGCAGCCGTTTCACACAAAACGATGCCTTTAAAAACAGACAGGAAGGCGCAACTTCCATCGACTTCGTATCACTGGGTATGAACGACCGTATCATCATTTACCGTCAGATCGGAGTGGTACCGGCGTATGCCATCGCGGCTCTGAAGACATTCGAAGAGAAGTACAACAATTGCCGCACGGTATGCCACTTCGACAAGAATGTACTGGTACGTATGAACCGCGAAGAGTATTCCCTGATGCCCAAGCAGATGGACGACGACTCACTGGAATTGTGGGTATACGGACTGATCTTTGGTCTGATCAAGAACGAGAACAACTCGTATTACTACAAAAGCCAGCAACACGGCGACCCGCTTTTCGGCAACTGGGTAGATATGGGCATTCAGTATCGCGACGAGGCATTCAATTACTTCCGTCACAACAAGTCTGCCATCCGCAGAGAGTTTAACCAATACATCGAAGACGAACAGCGCAGCAAAGGCCAGGATGCCATGCAGCAACTGAAAGCAGATGTGAAAGTAAACTATCTGGCGAAATACGCGCAACTCAACATGTCGACGGACGAACTGACCAAACGCGGAAATGAAAGTATCGCCGACCTGATGCGTAAAGAATTGACATTTGTACAAAAGAATATTTAAATAGCGACAGACCTATGCGTCATTCTGTTCACATGATGTTTGGAACCGACTTCGAACAGTCGGTTCGCGAACTCAAAACCTATATCATCAAGTACGGAGAAGAGGTGTCTCCGTACTTCACCGCGTTGTTATGGGAAAAGGCTACCGATGGCAGTTTACAGATATCTTCGATAGAAGTAAAAGCCGAACGTCCGGATGCTCCTTTCTTCTCGGGCCTGCAAAACCTTTACCGGGTAGAGAAAAGTAAAGCCCAGAGTTTTTCGGTAGCCGAACAACAGACGCATATCGCTCACTATTTTGATACACTGTATCGCCAGACCATTACGATCAATGATCCGGGAGATTCCAACCAGCTCCACCTCTGCCTCTATCTGCCCTTGTACGACGCGACGGTGTGGCAGCAGGCCAGGGAGTTGATCGATATCCTGATGGGACTTTCCATCAGCTATCAGGTGGATATCATCGGCCTGGCGGCAGATACTGCTTTTGTATTCACACCGGAAGATAAAAAGGCATCTCTGGCACTGCTACGTCAGGAGCATATAGAGACAGCTGCCCGTACCCTTAACGAGGTGGTAGCCTATCAGAAAGCACATCCCGGCCACATCAGTAATTTCATTATCCTTCAGAATTGCCAGCAGGACGGGCTGGCTCTGAACCTGGATACAGACGCGTTTATCCGCATTGCCGGCGAATTCGCCATACTGGCCATGGAGCATTATGCAAAGATATTTATCCCTGTTCCCACAGACGAATCTCCTCTCAAAGGGTTGGGGCTGGCTGTGTTGAACTTTGATAAATACTACTTTGTACAGTACCTGCTGCGACGCACCTACCTCCATATCATGGATAAGGAGAAGGTCACGGATACCAGAGTGGATATCACAAAGGTAGCACAGGTGGCACAGGAGAAACTCACAGGAAAGACAAAGATCGTTTCGGACTTCTTCGAACAGGAGGTGAAACCGATGCTCGATCAGAAGATCGAACAGGAGAAGATCATTGTCGCCATTACTCCCAAACTGAACAAACTGATAGATAGTATCAGCGACGAACTTCAATCGTTCATTCCCGATCCGGAGTTGTCATTGCCTGAGAAACGGGCCACACTGGCAACCATCCTGGGCATGGATGATCCGCTGCTCACCGGCTATGCTTTCAACCAGTCGCAACTGATCATTGATGATCTGGACATGGAATCTGCCAACATTTTTATTCATGCCAATAATGCATTGAGAAAAACGGCAGATCCGTCGCAAGCGGCACTTTCGGATCTGGAAGATGCCTACCTACCCCTGAAAGAGATCAAAGAGATACGGGAAGAGTTGCGTCAGTCTTCTACCTACATCCGGGAGAAAGAGGAGCAACTTGAGGAGATCAACAGCCAGAAAGAGGATGCTCAGAAAGCGGGTAAGCGAATGATACAGGATGGATTCTTTGTACAGGAGGGACACAAATATCGCCTGCAATCCAACAAGATACAGGAACGCGCGCTGGAAGAGACCTACACGGCACGTAAAGTGACTGTAAGCAGTGTGGACCTGCGTAGCGGATTCACCCGGATAAAGGATCAGGGATCTCAGGGGAGTTGCTCTGCTTTCTCATTGGCCTCTGTCTACGAATACATTCTGAAATCGAACAAAGCGACCGATACGGATCTGAGTGAGGCTTTCCTGTATTACAACTCCCGCAAGAAAGCAGGAAAACAGCAGGAGGATACAGGCGCAAGTCTGTACGATACCGTATCCTCTCTCCTCGAAGAGGGAATCTGTACAGAAAAAGAATTTCCGTACAACAAAGAGACCTTCGACATCGAACC
>DALZBD010000109.1:0-9643 GCA_031977515.1 Bacteroides sp.
AAAAATAAAGCATCTATATACTCAAGTGTACTAAAATAAAAAAGGTCTGTTTTTTACGATAGACTTTTCCTGATTTACAACTAAATAATACTTTCAAACTTTACTCTTTTAATGTAACGCGATGTCAGGACGAGACAAATAGGAGAAAGAAAGAGGCAACCTGATTTCAGATTGCCTCCACGCCAAGGATATCAGTTCTACAAAATATCCTTTTCTGAATAGATAGTCAGCCCAGTAGTATATGTATATCTCTTTATCTGGGTGGAAAATAGACTGGTATGGTAAAAAGAGAACGGACAGGTTGCCCTCCGGCTGTCTTCATAGGAACATACACAGCTTCCTCTATCAGACGGACAGCCTCTGCATCGAGTCTGTCTTCTCCGGAATCTCTTGCTACCCTCACCTGTGTAGCCCTACCGTCTTTCTCCACTACACACTGAATAATGGTTCTGCGTTCGTTTGCTTTGTCCCAGTTGGCATAGCGATTGTTTTGCTGAAAGTATTCCGCAAAGTCTTCAAGATATGCTGTTGTTGGATGTTCCATGGTATAGATTGTCGTATCTTCCTGCACGATCTGTTGGTCAACAACAGGTGAGATCATTTCTTCAGGTTTTGTTTCCTGTACATCGAGTGTAATTCCTTTGGGCTGTCCGCTACAAGCGGATAGAAAAAACAGACCTACACATTCTATCACATATTTTCTCATGTTTATCTTTATTTATTAGTTGGTAAATCATTCACTCCTCAGGGAAGTGACAGGACGTTTGCGCCCCAGGATCAACACCTGCAGGGTGATCACGGCCAGTGTCAGCAGGAATATGCCGGCAGGTACTGCAAGGAATACCCATATACTCAGAGAGGTACGGTAGATGTAATGCTCCAGCCAGTTGTGCATCAGCACCCAGGAGGTGATCCCGGCCAACACCGCAGCCACACAACCTACCCATAGAAACTCGCGTGCAAAGAGCTGTACGATCTGTGGAGTCTCCGCACCATTGATCCGGCGAATGGCTATCTCCTTGCTGCGCTTTTCGATCATAAAGGAAATCATGCAAAGTATGCCCAGCAGAGAGAGGATCAGAGACAATACGGAAAAGATGAGCAGGATATTCGCTGTCCGCAGTTCTCCCTTATACAAAGCCTGATAATCGCTCTCTACCGTATACCAGACGACAGGTTGTTTAAAGTGAACGACTGCCATACAGTGTTCCCTGTATCTTTCCACTATATAATCCAGGGTCGCTTCCGGTTCATAGCCCGTCGTGCGGATAAACAGTTTATCCAGCATCTTCACATTGTACATCAAAGCAAGCGGAGAGATCTCTTCATTCAGCGGTTTGAAGTTAAAATCCCGGATCACCCCGATAATCAGACGTTCTCCCCCATCGAGATGTATGTTCATCCCTACCGGATTGTCTACCCCCATCAGCTTGCGGAAAGTCTCATTGATCACGATCGCATCGGATGTTTCATCGTTCGGATCGAACCATTTCATCGCCTGATCGGGATAAATAAACTCTCCCTGCAACAGCTCCAGTCCAAATACATCGGCATAGTGCGAGTCGCACCAGAGCACAGATATCTCCATCTCTTCCGCTTCGGGAGGCGATCCCATCCAGGAAGTACCGATGGTAGTATGGGTCACATGGTAAGGGGCGAAAGCCGACATGGAAGCAGCCACCACATGGGGATTCTCTAAGGTGATCAGGCGGATAAAGTCATCGCTATCGTACCAGAGGTTGGAATCAAACACAAGAATATTCTCCCGTTCTATGCCTGTATCGACATGTATCATACGGTTCAGCTGACGGTACATAAAAAATGTACAGAGAACAATAGCGATCGACAGAAAGAACTGCACCCCGATCAGTCCTTTGCGGAACCCCTGCCGGCTACCGGTGATGCTACCTCCCCGCAATACGTATACCGGATGCAGTACCGAAAGCCAGAAGGCTGCATATCCTCCCGAAAGCAGGGTGATCAATAGACAGACCAGAGCGGAAATCCCAAAGACGTATCCCTCCCACCGGAAAGCAATATAGGTACCCATGACCTCACTGAAAACCGGGAAGAAAAAGCGTACGAAACACAAAGCGATCCCTACGGACAACAGCGAGAGCAGAAAAGATTCTGTCAGAAAGCGAACTGCCAGCTGACCTCGGGTAGACCCTGTCACCTTCCGAACACCCACTTCTTTCATGCGGCTCATTGCCTTGGCGATGGAGGTGTTGATGTAATTGATGATAGCTATCACCAGGATCAATAACACTGCTATAGTCAGCAACCAGATCTGACGGTAATCTCCATAGGTCTGCCACTCCGTGCTGACAGCGACTTCACGGGGAGAGCGCAGGTGCACATCCCGCAAAGGCTGCAATTCCAGTATAGAGGCAGGGCGATCCCAAAGCTCCAGAAAATCCGACAACCGGTCTTTCAGTTCGGGAGTCATACGTACATGTTCCCGGAGCATCACATAATGCACGCCTCCACCAGAGAGGTCTCCACTTTCCATATCCAGTATATCAAACCGCATGTGGGTATTCTCAGGGATACGCACGACAGCAGAAACAGGCTTGGTGAATCCGAAAGTCAACTGCTTGCCCAATGCGGGTTCCTCTCCGAAAAACCGAAAAGCAGTCTCTTCACTGATGACAAAGCCTTTTTCCCGGATCGCCGTTTGCTGATTGCCTTCGAGGTATTCGTAGGAGAACATTCGTAGGTAATCTTCTGAGGTAGCAACATGATCCAGCATAATCCCTTCTCCGTCTTCGTAGGAAAAAGGCAATACCTCATGACGTACAAAGGTGGCTGCTTCGATCTCGGGAAATCCATTCGGGAAAGCAGCATAGACAGGAGGCCGGATCTCTTCCGAACGCACCAACTGTCCATCTTTCTTCTCTGCTACCAATACTTTGAAGATACGCTCCGAATGTGTAAAGCCTTTGTCGTAACTGAGTTCAAAACGTATCCAGAAAATCAGCAACAGACAGCAGGCTATGGCTACCGACAGCCCCAACAGATTGACAGCCGTATAGAAACGATCGCGTGTGATGCCGCGAAAAGCGACTTTCAGATAATGTAAGATCATACGCGTTACGGATTAAAGAGTGGCTTCGGACACCAGCTGTCCGTCGAACAGATGAATCACACGATCGGCAAAGCCTGCATCGTGATGGCTGTGTGTCACCATCACTACCGTAGTACCTTCTTTGTTGAGCTCGGTAAGCAACTCCATTACCTCCTTACCGTTGCGTGAATCCAGATTTCCCGTAGGTTCATCGGCCAGGATCAGTCCCGGATTGGCCACTACGGCCCGGGCAATGGCCACACGCTGTTGCTGACCTCCGGACAGTTGCTGGGGGAAGTGCTTCTCCCGGTGAGTGATCTGCATACGTTCCATCACCTGATCTACACGCTGGCGACGCTCCGCGGCAGGAACTCCCAGATAAAGCAACGGGAGTTCGATGTTCTCAAAGACGTTGAGTTCATCAATCAGGTTGAAACTCTGGAAGACGAATCCGATGCGCCCTTTGCGCAGGCGGGTACGTTGCAACTCGGAGTAGTGGCTCACTTCCGTACCATCGAGCAGGTAGTTGCCCGAGGTAGGATTGTCGAGCAATCCGAGTATATTGAGCAGGGTGGATTTCCCACATCCCGAAGGCCCCATAATGGCTACAAATTCCCCTTTACGGATATGTATGTTGATGTCATTCAATGCCCAGGTCTCCACCTCATCGGTGCGGAATACCTTTTGTAAATTTTCTGTGCGGATCATAAGTCTATGTTTTTAATTGAGTTTATTTAAGTATCAATTCTTCTGCCTGGCCGAAATAATCGTATCCGGTGACGATCACCCGGTCTCCTTCGGAGAGCCCTTCCAGCACTTCGTACTGGTCCGGATTCTGCCGCCCGATAGAGAGCTGTACCCTCCGGGCACGGTCGCCCGATGGCAACAACCGGAATACCCACCTGCCGCCCGTAGCCTGATAGAAATTGCCTTTATCTACCACCAACGCCTCCTGCGGCTGATCCAGTTCGATCTGAATGCTATAACTCTTGCCGATATTCACATTGTCAGGCGCTTTGTCTTCAAACACCAGGTCTACTTCAAACTGCCGGTCTTTGATCTCGGGATTGATCTTGGAGATCCGGAGTGGGTACTTCTCGCCCTGATAGGTGACAGAGGCGGGAAGACCGATAACTACCCGGTCTATGTAATACTCGTTGATGCGGGCAGTGAGTTTGAGCTTATCGATCACCTTCAATTCCCCCAGTGAAAACCCGGCTCCCACACGCTCCCCGGTAGTGACAACGATGTAGCTCAACTGTCCGGCCACAGGAGCACGTACCACCAGATTGTCTATCCGTTGCCTGCCACGCAGGTAACGCTTTTCCTCCCGGGTGAGATCGTTGCGCATGAGATCTGCCTGTATGTTGTTGGACAATGAATCGTGCCGCAGCTCTTCCAGCAACAAACGGGCATTCTCCTGGTTGAACAGGTATTCATCGGTAGCCACATCCAACTGTGCTTTGCTTCGTATCCCGATCTCGTACTCCTCGCGGTCGAGTTGGTACTGCTTGCTGAGCCGTTCCAACTCATACCGTGTCTTGAGGTGGGTACGCCGCAGTTCGGAGGTCTTGCGCTGCATCTGCAGGAGTTTCTCTTCGTAAGAGATCTGCTGCTTCTCCAGGTTGTCGCGCTCGTCTTCGAGACTGCGTATCAGTTCCGGATTGCTCAGCACCAGGATGGTATCTCCCGCTTGCAACATCCGTCCCTCTTCGGCCACAATACGTTCTACCACTCCGTCTTCGCTTCCGTTGAGCTTGACCGTAAGCCGGGGCCCCGCCACTCCTTCCACTTCTACATACTCCAGGAAAGCCTCCCGGCGCACCTCAGCGATCTGCAGGTCCCGGCGGTTGTAACGGAGCCGGGAAGGCCCTGCCACGAGGTAGATCAGATAGACCAACACACCGGCCACCAGGCAGATAGCTGCAAATATCTTTCTATAACGAACCCACAAGGACTTCTTTGGTATCTTTACATCCATACAAGTATAGGTTATTTCAACAACAATTCATAATCTTCGGTAAGCAATCTGTCGTGCTCGAAGTCGTACAGGGTGAGCGTACGCAGCATGTAATACAGGCTCCAGTAAGTAAAAAGTGCCTGTATATAGCCACGCCGGGCCGCATCTTTTTCGGAGATGGAGGCGTTCAGATCCAGGATGGTAGACTTACCCAGCATATAGAGCCGGCGGGCCACTTCGCTGCGACGGCTGGCAGTCTGATCGGTACGTGAAGCCACCTCTACCCGGTTGTGCTGCAGGTTGAACTGCCGGACTGCCTTGAGCACATTGAGTTCGAAATCCACTTTCTCCTGTTCGACCTGTGTATAGACCATGTCCCGGTTGGACCTGGCTACCCGGATGCGCCCTTTTCCCCTCCCCCAATCCAGAATAGGAATGCGGATGCCCAACTCCACATATTGCTGGGTGAAGGGGTCGGAATAGGCTGCATCGATATTCCGGGCAGTCTGTGTAAGTCCGAACTGTGCAAAAAGGTCTGCTTTGAATCCGGACAACGAACGGGCGTATGCCACGTTGCTCTCGCTCTGCTTCATGCGCCTTTCCATACGTACCACATCAGGATTGTGGGAAAATGCCCGGTGTAGTGCTTCCTCGGGATCGATACGGAACAGAGGTACTTCACCTTCGGGTTGCACCTCTATCACAACATCCTCTTTGATGCCCAGGTAAGAACGCAGCTCCTGCATGGTATCGTCTACTTCCAGTCCGGCACTGAGCATGTTGCTCTCTTCGTTGAGGCGGTTGACCTCGAGTTGCAGCATCTCGTTTTCGGTGATGGTACCCAACTCATAGCGTCGCCGGGCAAACGCATAGAGTGTATCGGCATGGGCATAATTGCTCCGGGCAATGCGTAGATTGGTCTGTGCCAGCGACAGGGCAAAGTATCGGGATACCGTACCGGCGGCAACCAGTTCCAACGCCTCCACATAGCCTCTTCTGGCCTCCTCGTAGTAGAGAGGTTCGATCTTTTTGTCCCACTTCAGTGCATTGTAGCCGAAGAGTGCCTGCTCGTAGCTAACGATCACCGGATTGGATTTATAAGAATGTTGCCGGTTGTCTCCCAGTAGATCGAGACGTTGCAGGCCGGATCTGACAGTGAGGGCTCCTCCTGTCCAGGGAATATGCTGGGTAATGGCCAGTGAGCCGTCTGTGATCAACTGATTCTGTTCGACAAATTGTGTGGTACCATCGGGCAGAGTCACCGGATTGATCTGATGGTTGAAATTCGGAGTCGATGTAAATACAACCGACGGCAGGTAATTGGCTTTATAAAAGATATAATTCCAGTAAGAAGAGCGGAAACTGTGCCGGGCCACCAGAATATCAGGCGACTGCCGGCGGGCGATCTCTACCGCATCCGAAAGAGTCAGCCGAAGGGTATCTGCAGGCTGAGCCATCAGAGAGACACAGGGTATGCAACAGATCAGATAATATATAAAATGTATTCTTTTCATTCTCTACCAGGTTCATGTATGTTCCATCAAAAACAATTGGTATGCCACAAAGATAATCTTCTGTATATAAGCATCGTTGCTTAAAAACACATCTGTATCAAAGTGCGAAATCGCACACTTAGGTGCGAATACACACAGAAAATAAAGTGCGCAAACGCACATAATATCCTGTTTATTGTCTATATTGCACCCCTAAATTCATTTGGTATGGACAAACAGGGAAAACTCCTGATCATTGATGACAACGAAGATGTGCTTTTTGCCCTGCATGCTTTGCTCACCCCGCATGTGGAAAAAATAAAGGTAAGTGCGCAGCCGGAGAAGATCGAACACTATCTGCAAACGTTTCACCCGGATCTGATCCTGCTGGACATGAATTTCCGCAAGGACATGGTCAGCGGGCAGGAAGGTTTCTATTGGTTGAAGAAGATCCTGCAGATCGACCCGGAAGCACTGGTACTGTTCATGACTGCATACGCAGACACGGAGAAGGCGGTACAGGCCATCAAAGCAGGGGCGATAGACTTCATACCCAAGCCCTGGGAACGGGAGAAACTGCTGGCCACAGTGCATGCTGCTCTCCGGCTCAAGGCATCGCGCAAGGAAATACATATACTCAAAGGACAGGTACAGGCGCTCAACACCGGATCGGCTCCGCAGATCATCGGACGTTCGCCGGCTATGGAGAGGATCTTCGAACTGGTCGATAAAGTATCGGCTACGGAAGCCAATCTGCTCCTGTTGGGTGAGAACGGCACGGGAAAAGATCTGATCGCACGTACCATACACTGCCGGTCGGATCGTGCCAACGGACTGTTTGTTGGGATAGACCTGGGGAGTATCGCAGAGTCTCTCTTTGAAAGTGAACTGTTTGGCTACGAGAAGGGAGCCTTTACAGACGCTCGCAAAGAAAAACAGGGAAGAATGGAGATTGCATCGGGCGGTACATTGTTCCTCGACGAGATCGCCAATCTCTCTGCGGCCATGCAGGCCAAAATGCTGACGGCTATCGAGAAGAGAACCATCAGCCGGCTCGGTTCTACCAGAGATATTCCCATTGACGTAAGACTGGTGAGTGCCACTAATGCAGACATACACCGGGCTGTGGAGGAAGGCAGATTCCGGCAGGATTTGCTGTACCGGATCAATACCATCGAACTACATATTCCTCCCCTGCGCCAACGGGGAGAAGATATTCTGTTGCTGGCGGAACATTTCCTGGAGAAGTTCAGACAGAAGTATAAAAAAGAGATACACGGCATAGACGCGGTGGCACAGCGCAAATTGCTGTCCTATCCCTGGCCGGGAAATGTGAGAGAATTGCAGAACGCTGTGGAACGGGCCGTGATCTTATCTTCCGGGGATATGCTCCGTACGGAGGACTTTATTCTGACTCACCGTGACATCCGGGAGGTAGGATCTGTATCGAAAGAGCAGATACTGAATCTGGAACTTCTCGAACAGCATGCCATTGAAGAAGCACTGAAACGGAGTGACGGCAATCTCAACAAGGCGGCGGAGTTGCTGGGGATCAGTCGTTTTTCGTTGTACCGTAAAATCAATAAGAAATGAAACATCCGGGTTATTTTCCCTTTATTCAGATCGCTGGATTGGTCCTTGCGGCTGCGGCTGCCGGATACTTCTTAGCTACGGAGTCAACTCTCTATCTGACCGTCGCGGTACCGATCGTCCTGTGGCTGGCGTGGAAACTGATGCGTACATTCTACGGGACACACAACGATCTGAAGCGATTTGTCAATGCCATACAATTTTCCGAGTTTAATATCTCCTTTCGTCCGCAGATCCGCAAAGGTCCTTACCGGGATCAGTTCCTGCGCATGGAAAAGGCGGTGAAGGTGTGCAACGAACGGATGCAGGCGAGAGAAGGCAGGATCAGTTTCTACGATATGCTGCTGAATAAGATCGATTTTGCACTGATAGTGGCAGACAACGAGGGAAAGATCGTGTGGATCAACCGCACTGCTATTGAGATCGTGGGTAAACCTCAACCGCGATGCCTGAAAGACATACAGAAATTATCGGGCGAACTGTACAATGCACTTGGTGAATTGCTCCCGGGTGTGATCCGGATCGTGCGGCTGCAACAGACGGAGCGTGAACACAACCTGGCACTCTCTTCTACCGCAGCCACGATACGCGGGGAGGAGTTGAAGATCATTGCCATCAAGGACATTCAGCCAGTACTGGACGAGACGGAAAGCAATGCGTGGAAAAAACTGATACGGATACTCACACACGAGATCATGAACTCGGTGACTCCTCTGATCTCTCTTTCGGAAACCTTCTCCGACGAACAGATGGAACCGGACGAGACCATGAAGAAAGCCATGCAGGCTATCTACCGGAGAAGCAAAGGGCTGATCCGGTTTGTAGACAACTACAAACGGATCACACAGGTGCCTGCTCCGAACCCGGAGGTGTGCAACCTCAAAGAGATGATAGAGGATATCGATCGGTTGTTGCGTTCGCAGGGTATCCGGTTTACCTATAGCCTGCAACCACAAACGATCCTAATGAAAGCAGACCGGGGACAACTGGAACAAGTGTTGATCAACCTGATCAAAAATGCCTGGGAAGCCTGTAAAGAGAAAGAATCTCCACAGGTAAATATCGCAGTGACCTTAGACGAGAGACAACAGCCCGGGATCGTAGTGGAAGATAATGGAGAAGGTATATTACTGGATGTTCTGGATAAAGTATTTATTCCTTTCTTTACTACCAAAAAGGAAGGGTCGGGAATCGGTCTGGCATTGTGCAGGCAGATCATCCTGGCACATCATGGCAAGATCTCTATACAGTCCCGACCGAATGAGGGTACACGGGTACGTATCAGTTTCGGGGCTTCCCGGTTGCTGGAATAAAAAGAGGGTACTGAGAAGGTGATAACAAGAGCACGCAGATTACGCTGACGGACGCAGACTTACGCAGATACTAATTTATAATATATTAATTGTCTGCGTCCGTCTGCGTAATCTGCGTGCTTATAACATCTTATTTACAGGATCTTATTACAACATCCCTTTGCTGGAAGGCAATTCGTATCGGTATATATCCCGACGAATAGCCATTTTGATGGCACGA
>DALZBD010000110.1:0-9602 GCA_031977515.1 Bacteroides sp.
ATTTTATTTCTTTGCACATAGCAGGTCATTCAAACGCACGATGGTACTTCCTTTACTTTCATAATAACGCAGCATTTCGTCCAGTTTCTTTTTGTCATAGCTGGTAATACAATCTGCTATTACATTCACTTTATAGTTTGCCTTGCATAGATTGAAACAGGTTGATTTTACACAGGCAACCGCATCAGCTCCTGTCAGGTAGAACTCACCGATTTCATTTGTACGGATAAAGTCTGCAAATTCTTCACTGGCCAATGCGTTGCCTTTGTATTTGGTAAACACATGGTTGGATACTATTTTTAAATCCGGCGCCAATTCCGCCCCACGTGTGTCGGGTTTAAACGTCCTCGTACCGGGGGATAAATTTTCATGCCGTATATACACCACATGCATATCCTGATCCACTGCCCAGTCGATGGCTGTATTTATACCATCAATGATCTCTTTGTAATTTTTTGTTATATCGTTTTGAATGTCTATGATAACGAATGCTTTGTTCATTTTTTCTTCCTTTTTGTATTCTTATGGGACGGCTATTCTTCCATACTGTTTTTCATGCCCGGAGTGTGATATCTACTTCTGTCTATCTTTCCTTGCAAAGGTAATACTGTATGTCTGTTGAATGCAAGCGAAAAATGGACAGACTCTTTGGCCTGCCCTGCTTGAAGTGATTATTTATTATGCAACCTTTCCCCTTTCTGTACCAGGGTGATCGTTCGGGCAATCCGTTCGGCTTTCGTCTGTTCTGTTTTGGCGGAATAGATCCAGTCGATGAATGCTTTTTTTTCCGCAGGGGGATAGGCCTCGAATTTTTCTTTTACCCCGTCTTCATACTCCATACACAGGAGTAGCTCTTCGGGAGTTTCCAGGGGTGCTTTGTCTTCGTAGAGGGTGATGTGTACGGTGTCGCCGGCTTTTTTCTTCAGTTTCTTTCTTATTCCGGCCCGCACAGTGAGTCCGAGGCATCCGTTTCCCATAGGCATGAGGTGAGTGCCTGCGAACTCGTAGTCGTCGATTCTTCCTTTTACTTTCAGCATACCGAAAGATTTTTTCGGCATGGGAATTTCCGGGATTTCGGCAAATGTCCAGGCGGGTTTGCTATCGGTTTCCTGCAGGAGGTATTCTTTGTCTGTTAATGGGGTTTCCGTATCGTTCATAGCGTATGGATGTGTCTGGATGCATCCGGTTTTTTTTTAATCTTTTTCCCGGGGACCTTCATAACTCTGATTTTTGAATGATCTGTCTGATGATATCTTTTATTTCCGGTGGACTGACAACGGTCGTTGTATCTCCATTGGCCAGTATCCACCTTGCCAATGGTTCAAGGCAGTAAGCCATATAAGTTTGTTCCATTCGTCCGTCGGGAAGCTCCCTTTCTTTGGTCAGACCCATAAAATAGCAATTGTCGGCATGATACCGGCTGTCTGTTTACTGGTGTGCAGGATAACTTCCCGGAGACATTGCGGGTCATCTACATCTGTCAGAAGCGACTCCAGAGGAGGGTGAGACCGGGTATGCCTGTCGGTTGTTATTTCCACCTCTCTGATGCGGTCGAGCCTGAACATCCTGTATTCCCCGCGCAGGTGACACCACGCGGAAAGATACCAGTGGGGATACGAATAAGTGATACCCACTGCTTCCAGCGACCGTTGACTGTCTTTCTGGTCTGCATTGGTGTAGCTGATTTTTAAGATGGATCTGTCATTGATACTAATCAGGGTCATCTGCATCAGGTTGGGCAGGCTTTCTTTTATGTTCCTGCTTTTGTATACAGCGATTGTATCTTCCATGTGATGGAGATAGTTCTTATCCACCGAGCGCAAAGCAGCCCGTATTTTGTCCATCCCCATGCGGAAGTAGGTGCTGTTCTGGGAGTCGGTAAGCTGTTCGATGATTTTCTCGGCGGTGAGGAAAGCCATCGCTTCTTCCCTGGTAAACATGAGCGTTGGCAACCGGTAACCTTCTATCAATGAATAACCGATCCCCGAATTACCACATATAGGCACACCTGATTCTGACAGGGTACGCATATCCCGGTAGATGGTGCGCAGACTTACTCCAAAACGTTGTGCCATTTCAGAGGCTTTTACTACCGGGCGCGATTGTAGTTGTACCAGGAGTGCCGATACGCGGTCGAGTCGGTTCATCGGGGGTGGCTTATGCTTCTTCGTACATGATGGCCCAGAGAATGCCAAAGCGGTCCACGATTTCGCCATAGCGTTTGGCAAAGAAGGCTTCGGCCAGTTCGCACTGGATGTTTTGCGCGCCTGCGCAGAGTCTGGCGTAGATCTCTTCGGATTGTGCAATGGAGTCGCATGAGATGGTGAGCATATGGCCGTTGCCGAAGGTACGCGGATCGGTGGGCAGCGTATCGGCTGCGCTCATGGATCCTCCGGGGTAGGTGATGCAGCAGTGCATGATGAGCTGTTTGCTTTCTTCCGGGATTTCGGGCATTCCGGGTTGGAGGGGCATGGATGCGTAGCGGTATAGGTTTTCGACTTTTCCGCCGAAGGCCTCTGCGTAGAAATTGGCGGCTTCTTCGGCCTGGCCATTGAAAATAAGATAGGATGTAATGTTCATAATAATGTGTTTCAAATTATCGATAAAGCAAAGATAATACAAGCAATTGACAACAGTATGTCAGTAAGTTTTTTAATTTCCATGGTATGCATTATATTTTCTTCTGTTGCCAGTGGTTTCGCCTGAGATATCCCCATGACCATACAAACAGCATGACAACATACACCTGCTCGGCAGTCCAGTATACTGCCAGTGGAATGCCTGGTGAGCATACCAGCAGATACAGATAGGCCAGGTAAATAACTATGGTCATCATCTGAAACAGGAAAGCCATCCGGGTATGTCCTGTCCCGATCACTGTATTGCACCAGGTATAGGCGGGTACGGAAAGCATAAAGGTAGACAGCATGATGCAGAATGGGGCATAGGCTGTGCGGATGATCTCTGTATCGTTGGTAAATATTCCAAGTATACCATCCGAAAAGATAAAAGCCAGTAGGATCAGTGGAATACCTGTCGCGTAATTGAGTTTGATGATCCGGCGGCACACAGGCATTATTTTTTCACTCTCTCCCGCACCGATCAGGTTGCTGACAAGTGAGATCGTTGTGGTTGCAAAGGAGTTGACAATCACAAAGAATATCATGGAAACACTTCTTACAATGTTTGCCGCAGCCAGTTCGCATTCTCCCAGATGTTCGATGGACACAAAGAAGAGAAACCACGGAGCGATACAGAAAAACGACCGTATCATCGTCCAGACAGATATACTAAGCAGCTGAAAGGATAACTTTACATCAAACACAGCCCGTAATCCATATCTTTCTTTGTCTACATGATCTCTCATATAAATTATCAGAAACAGCAAACCTATAAGTTCTGCCAGGGAAGAACCTATAGCTGCTCCGCTGATCCCGAGCGGGGGAAAACCGGCTTTCCCGAAGATAAGCAGGTAATTAAAGAGAATATTACTGGCTACCATGACCAGGGAATTTGTTGTAAGAATCTTTGTATGGGTCGTTCCGACAAAGAAGGAGCGGATCGCCAGAAGAGGAAAAGCACACAGAAGATTGTAGTCTCTCCACGTGATATAGCTCATTGTAGCCTGATAAATTGTATCGGCTGTAATGAACAGCCGTAGCAACAGGGGTGAAAAGAGCCGCGACAGGACAAACAGGATAATAGCAAAAAGGGATAAAGAAATCAATCCCTGATAAAATACCTGGCCTGTTTGTGCGTATTGTCCTTCTCCGTTTCGTCGGGCAATAAGTACTTGTATGCCAAGACTGAATCCGAAGCCGAGCATATATATAGCAGTGTAATACATGGTTGCCAGTGCGGATGCCCCGAGGGCTGTCTGACTGACGTGGCCAAGAAAGATGGAATCTGTCAGATGGATCAACTGTTGCATGAGCAGGCTTATCAGGATAGGCAGGTTGATAAGCCATATTTTTTTATAGGTATAGTTCATCTGTTTTATGAAATGGTGTGCCTGTGCAACACTTCGGAAGTGTTACAGGCAATCTTTACTGATTTTATGGATTAAACTCTGTGAAGGGTAGGGGTGCAACGATTTAATGCCGGAGAAAGATTCGCCGACACACCCGGAGACGGGTATCTATATACAGAGTTGCCATTTCATAAATAAGACAATTGAATGAGTTATGGATGCAAAGATATTGGTTTTTTCTTACATAGTTATTTTCTGGCTACTATAAACATTTCCTTGTCAGATGTAAAATCATTACCCGTTATTATGTTCTTATAAATAGATATTTCCCGGAAACCGATCTCCTGAAGGATAGTTTTTATCTCATCCTCTGAATAATATCTTTCCCACACAATAAAGTGCTTGTTTTTATTTTCCGTTAGCAAGTTGTACTGATAAGCGAAAGCCTTGTTTGCAGGAAAATGGAATGTCTGACTTAACAACAAATATTCATTTTCATCCCAGAATCCTCCGGATGGGGCATATTCCCAGTTTTTGGCTTCCTGTTTATCCTGCATTAAGTCTTCAGTAAAGACATCAAATATAAGAACTCCATTCACAGCAAGAGACGAATATATATTTTCTAAGAGTTTGTTCCGATCATGGTCTGAATGGGTTCCCATATCGCAATAGATCATGATCACAGCATCATACGTGCCTTGTGGATATTCCTTTATATAATCTCCGAATATATACCTTATATCCTTTCTTTTCTGGATGGCATACGCTATGGATGCTTTATTGAAATCTATTCCTGTGACATCGTATCCCTTGTCTTTGAGAATAGAGGTATAGAGTCCGGGGCCACAGCCCAGATCCAGCAGTCTGCCTGCCAGATGGGTGTGGTGGAGGATAAAGTCGAGCGTTTTGCGGATCGACTCCTGTTTTCGGGTAGCTCCGTCGGCATCCGGATCCAGATGTGCCTGCAGCATCTGTTGCTGGATATAGGGATCTGTCCATATATTGCAATCCGTTTTTTGGAACAGAGCGGGTCTTTTATCTATAATGGTTTTATTCATTTTAGTTCTTATATATACAATGAATAGAAGTGCAATTTAGCAAGATAAGTAAAAACGGCTATCTGTTCCGGAGGCTGGGTGAGACAGATCTTGTCCCGTACAACGTCCGAAAGATAGCGGACATCCTTTATTGATCCCCGTAATATTCTTCCCTTACTTTCTTAGGCAGCTTTCGCACTACTTCATCTATGGAGTGACGGATCCAGTATTTTACGGTTTCGTCGTCCATGTCGCCGTTGAGTGTGATGCAGTTCCAGTATTTTTTATTGAAATGCCAGGCGGGTTCCACACTATTGTATTGTTCGCGCAGTTCGATGGCTTTGTCAGGATCGCATTTTACGGATATGTTCAACTCCGCGTCCAGCAGAGGAATGACGGCAAACCATTTGTTTACTACCCTGAAAATAAGATATTGCTCTTTTTCGAAGGGTATGTATTCCGTGGTTTCTTTCAGTGACAGGCAGTATTCCCGTAGTTCTTCTACATTCATGACATTTGCTTGGAAATAATTCAGACAATAAAAGTACGGAATAATTCTGGTATACAGATGAAAAACAGCAGAGAAAATAAGTAACTAAATCCGGTATTCAAATCCCCCGGAAGCACAGACATAGAAAACATCTGAACTATGTATGCCTTTGTCTGAGATATCAGAGTGTCTGAACTGTAGGATATAACTGTCTGTTTACAGCACTTCTGTGTTATTTTATCTTCATTGTATTCAGCCTTTCTTTCACTTCAGGTGCTATCCGGAAGCTTTCGCGAGCTTTCTGAATGGCTTTGTTGTGCACGAACCGGGAAAACATTTTTTGTTCCAGGCAGGGGAGAGTCCTATCGTAAAACTTGATAAGTCCTACACTCAGGGCCCAGGCTATCCCCATATCTACATAATATTGTCCCTGGGGTACTTCGGACAGGTGCTTCAATGTGGCATCGATCCGGGCTTCATCCATGCAATGAGACATCAGGAAGATGACGAAAGATCGTTTGGTAAATTCTCCTTCATGCGTTTTCAAGGGCAGGAAGTGGGCAAGCATTTCATCCGGGTATTTCCTGAAAAGTTTCGGGAAGGAGATGAGTGTGTCCACATGCGCCCAGTTATCGAATTTCAGGATCAGGGGATCTAAGTAATGGAAAAGGGTTTCCGGCGACAGATCTTTCCATTGCCCCAATACCAGACCATACAGTAGTACATGTTCGTAGGTGGGATATGTGGTATGTTGAAGATACATTTCTACCTGAGGGTCTGCTGCTATTTCCTTCGCGAGTTTTTTCAATGCCGGCATCCGGATGCCGATGATCTCATACTGCGTGGGAATCAGCTTTTCGTTGAAGGCCTTGTAATCGGTTTCGGCCAGTGCACGGAGTTTCTTGTCAATAGATGCTATCATATACATTGTTTTTATACAAAGATACAGGTTTCTTTTCATGCCTCTGTATCTTTATTTGCTATTTATCTGTAAAGGTAAAATTCAGCATTAAGAAGTAATTTTTCCAATGGATATATTTTCCATTGGAAAATAATTGTATCTTTGTGAAAGATAAGAAGATATCCGGGTGTTTTAAATGAGATAATTGCAGATTTCCGGCTTTCTTCAAACGGTGCAATAGGTATAAATAGTAATATGGATGGAACCATTGTGTAGAATACGTGATATCTATCGCGCGATAAATGATTTTGAAACGGAGTTTTATGACAGATACGGAGTGAAACTCAATGAAGGAATGCTTCTTTGCTCGTTGTCTAAATTGGGCAAGTGTTCATCCGGTCAGATTGCGGAATTGCTGGGACTGAGCCATTCCAACTCATCCAAAGTCATACAATCTGCCGAGAAAAAGAAACTGGTCAGACGAGTGATCGGCAAAGATGACAAGCGTCAGATGTTTTTTAGCCTGACGGATAGGGGAAAAGAATGTATCGACCGTATTCATTGTGAATCGGATGGTATGACAGAGTTAATTGATAAAATACGTGAGATATGATGAACGACAAAGTAACAACGAAACACATCATCATAGGTGGTGTGGCCGGTGGTGCTACAGCCGCTGCCAGAATTCGCCGGGCAGATGAGTTTGCAGAAATTATTCTTCTTGAAAAAGGGAACTATATTTCGTATGCCAATTGCGGGTTGCCCTATTATATAGGCGGTACGATAGCCGAGCGTGACAGGTTGTTTTTACAGACTCCGGAATCATTCGGAAAAAGATTTCGTATAGATGTACGTGTGGAGAATGAGGCGATCGGTATAGATACGGAGCAAAAGACGGTCAGGATACGCAACAGCCAGGGACAGGAGTATACGGAGACCTACGATAAGTTGTTGCTTTCACCCGGTTCAACTCCTCTGCGTCCTCCACTGGAAGGGATAGAGCTTGAAGGTATCTTTACGTTGCGTGATGTCAATGATACGGATCGGATAAAGAGTTATATGACTTCCCACACGATCAGACATGCGGTTGTGGTCGGAGGTGGGTTTATAGGATTGGAGATGGCAGAGAATCTTCATCGTACGGGAGCAGATGTTTCTATCGTGGAGATGGCGGATCAGGTAATGGCTCCGATCGATTTTTCGATGGCGGCCCAGGTTCACCATCATCTGGTACAGAAAGGAGTATCTCTCTACCTGCGACAGGCTGTAGAACGCTTTTCACAAAACGGTGACCGGATGTATGTTCATCTCAAAAGTGGTGACGTGATCCCGGCTGACCTGGTGATTCTCTCAATTGGTGTCCGGCCTGCTGTGTCTTTGGCCAGGGAGGCCGGTATCCGGATCGGTGACACGGGTGGCATCCGGGTGAATGAATACCTGGAAACCTCTGCCAAGGATGTGTATGCCGTAGGAGACGCGATCGAATTTCCGCATCCGATCACTGGAAAACCGTGGCTCAACTATCTGGCCAATCCGGCCAATCGTCAGGCACGTATTGTGGCAGACAATATGGTTTCCGGCAATCAGACGGCATACGAAGGTGCTATCGGAACGAGTATTGCCAAAGTTTTTGATCTCACCGTAGCTGCTACCGGACTGGCTGCCAAACGCCTGAAACAGTTTGGGATCTCTTATCGCAGTTCATGGACACATGCGGTTTCCCATGCCGGATATTATCCCGGTGCTTTGCCTCTGCACATCAAGCTTACCTTCGATCCGGAGACAGGAACACTCTATGGAGGTCAGTGTGTAGGGTATGGGGGAGTGGATAAGCGTATCGACCAGATAGCACAAATTATAAAGAACGGGGGTACCATCTATGACCTCATGAAGATCGAACATGCCTATGCTCCTCCTTTTTCTTCGGCGAAAGATCCGGTTGCCATAGCCGGGTATGTCGCAAATAATATCATTCAGGGAACTATGCCTGCCGTCACGTGGCGGGAAATACAGTCACTGGATCCCGCTGATGGGATGCTGTTGGATGTCCGTACTTCGGATGAGTTTTTGATGGGGCATATTCCCGGGGCGATTCATATACCTCTGGACGATCTTCGTTTCCGGTTAAGTGAACTTCCGAAAGATAAAACAATCTTTATTTACTGTGCCGCGGGTCTCAGGGGATACCTGGCAACAAAAGTACTGTTGGCACATGGCTATTCCCGCGTCAGCAACCTGTCGGGAGGATATCAGACTTATTCAGCGGCAATCACTCCTGTGCCTTCTCCCATGGACAATCCATTTTCCGGCAAAGAACCCCCGTCAGATATACAAAGTATGCAGACGGATATAAAAACCATCCGGATAGATGCCTGCGGATTACAATGTCCCGGTCCGGTGTTACGTCTAAAAGAGGCGGTGGATCGTATGCGTGAGGGTGAGTATCTCGAAATAGTGGCTACGGATGCCGGATTTGCCCGTGATGCCCGTGCCTGGTGCAATACCACAGCAAACACATTCATTTCCGCTACAGAGCAAGGCGGAAAGTTTACGGTGGTTATCCGGAAAGGGAGGGCAGCATCTTTAGACATGAGTGCTGCCCCAACGGGTAGTGGTAAAGGCAAAACACTGATCATGTTCAGCGATGATCTGGATAGGGCGTTGGCTACATTCGTTCTTGCCAACGGAGCAGCCGCCACAGGGGAAAAGGTAACGGTTTTCTTTACTTTCTGGGGACTGAATGTGATCAAGAAGGTGGATAAGCCTAAAGTCTCCAAAGATATTTTTGGAAAGATGTTTGGCTTCATGCTGCCGTCAGATTCGCTCCGACTGAAACTGTCCAAAATGAATATGTTTGGGATAGGCAGTCGTATGATGCGCCAGATCATGAAGCGCAAGGGTATCGATTCGCTGGAGTCTCTGCGCGACCAGGCAGTGAAACAAGGAGTAGAGTTTATCGCCTGTCAGATGTCTATGGATGTGATGGGTGTCAAACGGGAGGAATTGCTGGACGAAGTGACCATCGGTGGCGTAGCCACGTACATGGAGCGGGCAGACCAGGCCAATATGAATCTGTTTATCTGATCAGGTACCGGATAGTGTTTTAAAAAGGAGAATCAGGTTTTATTTATTTAAAAATTAAAAAATAAAGATTAGAAGCACCCCGATACAGGCATAGCCATTAGGCTGATCATCCTCAGCCTG
>DALZBD010000111.1:0-9512 GCA_031977515.1 Bacteroides sp.
ACATAAGTGCCAAAATCGGCACCCGGATCTCTGGCTATCCTGCCGCTGCGGGTCAGGTTGCCCAGCCAGCGGTTTTCCCTGTCGTAGATCCCCACGTTGGTCGATTGTTTGCTGCTTCCCGGCTTCCATCCGACCCACAGACGGCCCAGATGGTCTTCCATCATCGAGCGTGCCTCTGATCTGCCGGGATCGGTGATGTAGTCGTAGTTCTTTTTGGCAAAGGATACATAGTTGAAGCCCTTGTCGTTCATGTACCACAGGTTTTTGTGCGTATCGATCAGGTGAGCATACGAGTTGAAGGTGAAGAATACTTTCTGTTCCTGCTCCAGCAGGTAGGCCCGTTGCAGCGTATGGCTCTCTGCGTGGTAGAAACTGTAGTCGCCGTCGCTCGGCTTGATCCATACCGTACCGTTTTCGTCTTCATGGACAAAATCTTCCGGAAAATAGCTATTGGCAATTTCGCCAACCGACGTATAGTCTAAGAAAGAGATTGTCTCCTGATCCGGTTGCAGGCGGATCACCTTCTTCCGGTCGGAGATCAGCCACAGAGCTCCCCGGCTGTCTTCGAAGAAACAACGGATGGCAGCAGGCAATCCACCCATACGGGTATCGTAGTACCTGCATGTTTCGGCCTCCGTGTCATACAGGGCGATGCCTTTGTCCGTGATGATCACAATCTGCTGGTCGGCAGTCGTCTCCAGTTGAATGATGGAGGTAAGGGCGGGCACGGAGGCACAGGGCAGTATATTACCGTCGGACTGGTATTTGCCAAACACTCCGTTGTGAGTGGCCAGGTAAATGCCTTTATCCGTTTCGGTAATGCATCCAAAAGGCATACGGTTGTTCAGGCGTTTCTCTCCCACGATAGTAGTTCCTTTGTTGGTCAGTATCCATTCGTCTCCGTCCCTGTCCTGAAATACCTGGTAGATCCCCTCTCCGATGATATTCTTCTCATCGTTTTCGTACAAAGTCACAGAGCCGTTGGTCCTGTAGTGGTTCTCATCAATCCGGTAGAGTTCGCCCCGGGAGCCCTGTGCCCAGGTAATCCCCCTTCCCAGTACATAAAACTGTTGTATCGGGCTGGGATGAATGCCCGGGTTGTACAGAAACACATCTTCAAACCTTTCGTTCTGTGTGTCGAACAGGTAGAGCTGGCTGTTGTGGGTAAAGCACCAGATGTTGTTGAGGGAACTTTTGCGCACGGCGATCACCCGGTGGTTGTTCATCCGTACAGGATCCGAAGGATAGGTCTTGAAGTTCTGAAAGGAGTATCCGTCAAATCGTTCCAGCCCGTTCCACGTACTGATCCAGATGTAGCCGTTATCGTCCTGTATCAGACTCAACGCTCTGTTCTGTGACAACCCGTTGGTCACGGAATAATGCTTGAACTGCAACAGGCTCTGAGCGGCTGCACACAAAGACAGAGAAAGGAAAATAGATACAAACAGGTGTCGCATATCAGGGATGTGTTTAGATTCTGATCAAACAAACTCTTCGTCTGAGTTATTGTATAGTGAGGTAAATATAAGCAAAATAATGCAGTCAGAATCCATGGTAACGGAATTTGCACGTCTTTGAACGGATAATATACAAACAAAATGGTGTAATAATCAGTCAAAATGTTACACTCACCGATCTGCCCATTGACACACATTTTGTCTTTCTCTATATTTGCATAATATAGGATGCGCTTTTTTTAGACATAAGAACATAAGAGACAAAAGAAATTCAGACATACCTGAATAATTCATAGACGAAATATATGTTCTTTTGTTCTTCTGTCTAAAAAATGTCTTTCTTTATATTTGTCAATGTTCTCCCGGCAAGTCTGGACCGTCATTGTCTTTTAATCGTATAATATAAACAACATGAGAAACCTTTTTTACTTATCCTTAGTGGCTACTTTCTTTTCTTTCCAATCATGCACCTCTCCGGAGGAGGATCATTGGAAAGCCATGGCCGATGTCTGTAATGCCATCGTGCCTCCAACATTCCCGGACAGAGAGTTTGTCATCACGGACTATCACGACACTACAGATACACTCTATACCGAAGCCATCCGCAAGGCCATCGAGGCGTGTGCCACAGAGGGCGGAGGCCGTGTGGTGATCCCCGATGGTGAATACCTCACTGCCCCCATACGCCTGAGATCCAATGTGAATCTGCATCTTTCGGATGGTGCCAGAGTGTTGTTTGTCACCGATCCCGAGTTGTTTGATGTGGTACTCACCCGCATCGAAGGCATCGACTGCTACAACCTCTCTCCGCTGATCTATGCCTATGAAGAGACCAATATTGCCATTACAGGAAAGGGACTGCTGGACGGACAGGCCAGCGACGACAACTGGTTTGGCCGTGCCAAAGCACGCAGACAGACGCTACCCGATGGCACCCGACTGGACGAAAAGACCCGCCTCTACCAGATGAAGGTAGAGCAAACCCCTATCGCAGAACGCGTATTTCGCGGAGAAAAGGAGGGTATCCGTCCTCAGTTTATCAATCTCTATAAATGTCAGAACATCCTTCTTGAAGGCTTCACTATCAACCGCTCTCCGTTTTGGCTGATCCATCCGCTGCTTTCGGAGAATATCACTGTCAGAGGGGTAAACATGGTGAGCCATGGCAACAACAACGACGGTTGCGATCCTGAGTCATGCAAGAATGTACTGATCGAAGATTGCTATTTCGATACGGGCGACGATTGCATTGCCATCAAATCGGGTCGCGACGAAGACGGGCGTGTCTGGGATATACCTTGTGAGAATGTCATCGTGCGCAATTGTACCATGAAAGACGGACATGCCGCAGTAGCCATCGGCAGTGAAGTGACAGGCGGCTGCTTCAATGTATGGGTAGAGAATTGCCGGATGGATAGCCCCAACCTCGATCGCATCATCCGTATCAAGTCCAGTGCCGAACGCGGAGGTGAGGTGAAAAATGTGTATGTAAGGAATATTACCGTAGGCGAGTGCAAACAGTCGATCCTCGGTATGGAACTCAAATACTGGAAGGTATACGATGGACTGTATCCTCCCTATTTCCACAACATACATCTGGAAAACATCACCAGCAACAAGAGTGAATATGTGCTGCACCTCGATGGTTTCGACGATAAGATACAGGTCAGAGACATCTATGTGAAGAATTGCGAGTTCAACGGAGTCACCAATCCGGAGGTGCATCACATCATCGGTGTGGAAAACATACAGTTCGACAACGTCCACATCAACGGTGTAGAGACGCAATACCTTGCGTCTCAGAATGCCATGCATATCACAAAAACCGAGTAAAATCTAAACAACCTTTGAAAGAAAAAACCGAAAAAATGTTTTTCTTTGACATCGCCCCTACGGGGCCGGCATGGAGAGAACCCCAAACAACAGAATCAAAAACAAACAAATAAAAACCATGAATAGAGCACTACTTTTTATCAGTCTTTTTATCGTCTGCTCCCTGAGCACCGTAGCACAGAACTATCCGCATCAGAGCGACATTCTCTGGGTCACCACTCCGGATCATACCGACTGGATCTACAAGACAGGTCAGAAGGCTAAGATCGCTGTGGCTGTATACGAATACGGCGTACTGCTCGACGATCAGGAAATCAGCTACAGTATCGGGCAGGATTGTCTCGATCCGGATACTCAGGGCACGGTGAAACTCAAAGGCGGTAAGGGAGAGGTTGCCATAGGTACGATGAACAAGCCCGGGTTTCGGGACTGCCAGCTGACTTTGCAACGAGGCGGCCGTACCTACAAACACCACATCAAGGTCGGATTCTCTCCTGACAAGATCGTTCCTTATACGCAGATACCCAAAGATTTCAGAGAATTCTGGAAAGAGGCTCTCGACAAGCAGGCTAAGTGTCCGATGAATCCACAGGTGACCTACGTAGAGGAATACTCTTCGGACAAAGTAGAGTGCTACCTGGTGAAACTGCAATGCGACCGTCCCGGACAGTTTGTCTATGGTTACCTCACCAAGCCCCGCAAAGCAGGCAAATACCCGGTTGTGGTATCTCCTCCGGGAGCCGGAGTGAAACCCATGAATCCTCTCAAGACCCTGTTCTATGCCGAAAGCGACTGCATCCGTTTCGATATGGAGATCCACGGCATCAGCCCTGCTCTCGATGCTGAGAACTACAAAGACATCTCCCGTACGTTTGGAGATCATCACCAGAATGGTTACCTGGCCAATGGCATTACTCACCGGGATACCTATTACATGAAGCGGGTCTACCTGGCTTGCGTACGTGCGGTGGATTACCTCTGTACCGTGCCCGAGTGGGACGGAAAGAATCTGATCGCCCAGGGCGGTAGCCAGGGAGGAGCTCTGGCATTGATCCTTGCCGGACTCGATACCCGCATCACTGCCTGTGTGGCCAATCATCCCGCGCTCTCCGATATGGCAGGCTATGCCGAGAAAGGACGTACCGGAGGATATCCCCATTTCGGACGCAAATATCACGGTGTGCAACTCACCCCGGAAGTGATCCATACCCTTGCCTATTACGATGTGGTCAACTTTGCCCGTCTGGTCACCGTACCGGTTTTCCTTACCTGGGGATTCAACGACAATGTATGCCCCCCTACCACCAGCTATGCGGTGTACAATGTGCTGACCTCTCCGAAGGAGGCACTCATTACCCCGGTCAACGAACACTGGGTATCTACGGAGACACGCTATGTGCAGCTGGATTGGATCAAGAAACAGTTGAAATAGACTGCCTCTTGCTTGTAAGTAAGGTGTGTCGTACAAAAACTTCCGAATATACGGAGTGAAGATGCATCGCTACACATAAAAAAAACGATTGAATCTCTCATCTCTCATCTTTTTGTGATTAATGTTTTGATATGTAGCGATATAACTTGATGAGAGATAAAAAATATCAACCACCCGATCTCTCATCTTTTGGGCATCTCTCATCCTTTTTGGGGAAATGTGTGGGTTCTCAATAAGGATATATGTTCTCTGTATATAGTCAGGTATCTGGATGAAAATGTAAGCGATTGGTCATCTCCCCGGTTACTCTTTCTGTTTTCTAAGGAGAGACAAGCTATCTTTCCTACTTTGTCTTAATGAACATGCCACCGTCATATACTTGGTCCCAGCCCGTGGGACTTGGATCCCAGCTCGTGGGACTTGGATCCCAGCTCGTGGGACTTGGATCCCACCGGCTGGGACTTGGATCCCAGCTCGTGGGACTTGGATCCCACCGGCTGGGACTTGAATCCCACCGGGTGGGACGGAGACTATGACGGTTGGAAAACTATGTAGAGTCAGTGGGTCGGGTAGGTAAGCACGGTTGGAAAGATAGTCTGTATCCGTGAGAAACTGTTGCTTTGACTTGGCTGCTGTGATTGTCTACTTTAATATATGAATGGCTTGTGTTGTATGAAAAAAATGATTTATCTATTGCGGATAGTCTTTTGGTTTTATCGGATTTTTGATAGAATTGGTCCGGAAGCAGATGCTTTAAAATGAGAAAAAAGGATGAGAGATGCCCAAAAGGTGATAGATGGGGTGGTTGATATTTTTTATCTCTCATCAAGTTATATTCCTGTATATTAAGATATTGATCTATGAAGGGTGATAGATGAGAGATGAGTTCAAAAAAAATAGGTGTGGAGAGGTATCAGAAATCGATCAGTGGGTATGTGACGTGTGTAGGATATGTACACAAACCGTTTCATTTAGTGTACTATCTGTTCACTCTATTGTATGCTCCGGAATCTACTTCTACATTTGCAATACAGGTTTTCAACCACAACTTATGAGACATACCCGCAATACCTGTTTAAACCGGAAACGAAACAATAACACATATATCATGAAAAAGAAGACTCTTATCTTTTTACTCACCTGTTGGTTCTTCTCTGTGCTCCAGGCAAAAGACCAGCCACAGATCGTAGTTGCCCTTGATGGAAGTGGAGACTATACCTCCATTCAGGCAGCTATCAACGCCGTGCCCGAGAGCCATCCCCAGCGTACGGTGATCTTCATCAAAAACGGTGTATACGATCAGGAAAAACTGATCATTCCTTCGAAGAAAAACTACATCACCCTGCGGGGAGAAGACCGTGAAAAGACCATCATCAGTTACCATATATTTGACTGCAACTCTCCGGAGTCCGGAAATAAATGTCCGGCCGATGCCTGGCAACTCTGGAAAGACAACCCGGAACTGATCCGTACATCTGCTACCCTGACCATCAATGGGGACAACTGTACCCTCGAAAATCTCACTGTCCGCAATACAGCAGGCCCCGTAGGACAGGCACTGGCTGTCACACTCAAAGGAGATCAGTTGAAGTTTATAGATTGTAATTTTCTGGGCTATCAGGACACTGTATTATTGGGAAAAGACTGGACACGCAACTATTTCCTCAACTGCCTCATTCTCGGACGCACCGATTACATCTTCGGTGGTGGTATCGCCTGGTTTCAGTCCTGTGAGATACGTAGTTACGGAGGAGGTTGGATCACTGCCCCCTCTACAGCGCTGAATCAACCCTACGGATATGTATTCAGCGAATGTCGCTTTACCTATGCAGCAGGCAGCCCCCGCGACGGCGACGACGACCAGCCTGTAGCTATCGGCCGTCCCTGGCATCATTATCCCAAAGTGGCCATCCTCAATTCCTACCTGTGCGCACAGATACACCCCGAAGGGTGGCCAACGGTATGGAATATGCCCTACGCCTCAACGAGCCCGGATCTGCATCTGTACGAATACAACAACACCGGTGCGGGAGCCGACATGAGCCGTCGTGCCAACTGGGTTGCTATCCGCAGGCTGTCGGCACAGGAAGCCGAAAATTATACCATAGAGAAAGTAATCGGTGATCCGGCTCAGTGGAAATGAAACAAAGCCTGTAGCTTTGCTATTTACGATTTACTAATTTATGATTGAAATTACAAGTTGATAAAGTGAAAACAAAGCAACTGTAAAATGTAATCTATTATACAATGAACAGATATACAATGAACAGATCATTCATTTACTCTTTTCTCTGCATGGTGCTTGTGTGCATCTGTACAACAAATGCTCAGGCCGGACAGAGCGACCAATGGGAGCAGATCCCCGACCTCATCGTAGACTGCAACGGCAGCGGGCACTATACCACCGTGCAGGAGGCTATAGACGCTGTCCCCGACCATCATGCCGGAGACTATATCGTTATCTACATCAGAAACGGTGTCTACAAAGAAAAACTGGTATTGCCGGAGACCAAACGACGTGTCAGACTGATCGGGGAAGATCGCTACCAGACGATCCTGACCTATGACGACTATGCTTCACGTAACAACATCGGTACTTCCGGTAGCTACTCTTTTAGGATCGCAGGCGAGGAGATCATAGTCGAAAATCTGACTGTAGAAAACAGTGCCGGTCCTGTGGGACAGGCTGTTGCTGTGATAACTGAGGGCGACCGCATACAATTTTTCAACTGTCGCTTCCTCGGCAACCAGGACACTGTCTATACCAAAAAGCCGGGCGGTCGTCTTTATTTCCGGGATTGCTACATCGAAGGTACTACCGATTTCATTTTCGGATCGTCTACCGCCTGGTTCGAGACCTGCACCCTGCACTGCAAGCAAAACTCCTTCATCACTGCCGCCAGTACCCCGGAGACCTCCCGCTATGGATACGTTTTCAACCGTTGCCGGGTGACGGTGGCCGACGATGTCAACGCCGTCTACCTCGGGCGTCCCTGGCGACCCTATGCAAGCGTTCTATTTATGAATTGCGAACTTCCTACCGCTATACGGCCGGAAGGCTGGCACAACTGGGGCAAGGAGTCTAACGAACAAACGGCTCGTTACATGGAGTACAACAACACCGGTGCGGGAGCAGATACCCGTGGCAGAGTCTCCTGGTCACGGAGGCTTACCGACGAAGAAGCGCGGGAGTACGAAGTGCCGCGCGATACTTCTTTCAACCTGCACGATACCTACCTCAAAGAACGTAAATACCGTTCGTATATAGAAAAGGCCGATCCTCGTCCCGAAGGTATTGTTGCCCGGGAAGGAGTCGTATACTCTACCTTTACAGATCGACCGGTGGGCATCCGTGAACTGAAGATGAACATCTACCGTCCTGAGGGCGACGAATTGTTGCCTGCCCTGCTGATGGTGCACGGTGGGGGCTGGAATTCGGGCAACCTCACTCTTCAGGTACCCATGGCTAAAGAGATTGCCTCCAAAGGATACGTCACCGTACCTGTGGAATACCAGCTGATCCCCGAAGCCCTCTATCCGGCTGCTGTACATGACCTGAAAGATGCCATACGTTTCCTGCGGGCCAATGCTGCTGAGTACGGTATCGATCCCAACCGGATCGCTATCTCCGGTTGTTCGGCAGGCGGTCACCTGGCCAACCTTATCGGTGCCACCAATGACAGGGAGGACTACGAAGCGCCGCGTTGCCATTTCGGGATATCTTCCAGGGTACAGGCTGTGATCAATATGGATGGTGTGTCCGACTTTACCGCCGCCGAGAGTGTAGACCGTGCCCGCGAAGCCCGGTTGGCCGGGAAAGAACTGCCTATCGACGCCGTGTGGCTGGGTGGTACATACGAAGAGAGAAAAGAGGTATGGGAGGGAGCTTCACCGCTCTATCAGGTGACAGCCAGGTCTGCCCCGGTATGCTTCATCAATAGTTCTATTCCCCGCTTTCACAACGGACGCGACGAACAGATGGAAAAACTTAAACAATTCGGAACTTACAGCGAAGTACATACCCTCGAAGATACCCCGCATCCCTACTGGCTGTTCCATCCCTGGTTTGAGCCCGCTACAGAGATCATGGTGAATTTTCTGGATAAGATGTTCAAGTAGAGACGCAATATCTTACGTCTCAAAATTCAGAAGGTGTAGAGGCGGAGGTTGATTTTCGTCCGACAGAAGTTTTTGTCTTTCTGATAATAACATCAGGATAATAACTTCCGGTGCTATTATTAGAAAGACTTTTAGTCCGCAGCAAAAATGTATTCTTATAAGAACTATATGAAAGCGGAGTAAAACTACTTATAATAAAATCTCTGGGAGTTGTACTCCCAGAGGACAAAAACAAATGGTAAACTAAAAAAGCAGATAAAGAAGAAAATGAAACAAAAATCCGGATCTTTTTAGGGGGGGTATCCTGCAGTGCGGCACCTCCGTTTCCTGCGGGGGGGCCGGCACCAGTACCGCTGTTGCTGTTACTGACTTCGGTATGCACAGTCTTTCATGCGCCATTGGAATAGAAAAAATATAGATTTCTTTATTTTTATCTGAAAAATTATTTTCTTTGATGCCGGATAGTATGTATTCCTGATTCCTTATACAGAGATTAAAAGACTATTTTTTCTATAGATTGTCTATTGAAATATTTTAAACAATATATTTCAATAGACAATTACATAATCTTTAATTTAAAAAACGTATGAATAGAAAATGGATCGTTCCTGTATGTGCAGGATTCTTTTTACTGGGAGTGACTGCATGTACTGCAACTTTTTCTAAGCAGG
>DALZBD010000112.1:0-9500 GCA_031977515.1 Bacteroides sp.
GCAGGTAGGGTAACTCTTTGCCTGTATTAGTCAGCAACCCTTGTGGCAGAGCTATATCCACGAGGTAGTAACTGTGCTGGTTTTCCATTACCGGGATTTGTGATATGGCGGTGACTTCTCCGCGTACCAGGCCATATTCTTCCGGAGAGAAGTTGAGAAAACGTATGTTTACGGCCTGACCCGTCTTTACCTGATCCGACCCTTCCACGGGCAAGAGGGCTTTACCAAGCAGATTTCCTATAGTCAATGGAGTAATGTGGAAGACTACATCCCCGACCGGGATTTGCTGACCCAGACTCCAGTATTTACCCAGACTCACTGTGCCGGATATAGGAGCTGTAAAGAGGTGAGTGGCTTCCCATTCACGAAGAGCCATCCGGAGATGGCGGATGGATAGTTCCATTTGTTTTCGGAGTGTCTGCTGTTGTGTCGTGTATTGGTGGCGCAGATCGAGAAGCTCTTCTTCCCTGTCTGAAAGAGAAAGTAATTTACGATCAGACGATTTACGATTCACGATTATTCCTTCGTCATGACCATTATTTAGAACAGGATCAGATTGGAACGTTGAAGGTACATCTTCGCTATCTGCTTCCTGCTCTGCAAGCAGAAGTTTTTTCCGATTTTCCAGCAAGGCAATTTTTGCCGGGTAATAGTTTGCTGCGAGAAAAGCGTTCCATTCATCCAGGGCTGCTGTATAGTCGAGCCAGAGAGACTGCAGGCTGCCGAGTTGCAAAGATCTGTCGGGCAGTAACGGGGGACTGTCCGGATGGTCATTTATAGCGGAGAGATATTCCTTGAGAAAAAGAATATCTGCTGCGAAAGCACCGTTTTCCAGGATACCCAAAAAGTCTCCCTGACTGACCTTCTGATGGTTGGTGACACACAATTGCTGCAGGCGACCGGAAGTACGGGCGGTGAGTGTGGCCACCGGTGTATCCGAGGTAAGGGTCATGGAGACAGAGACCTGATCGGGGTATTTGAAGAGCATACTGCCTGCGAGTATGCCTACCACCACGCAGAAGAGCAGGGTGATGCCTCTGCGCACGATCCAGGAAGGGATTCCCTCGAGGATCTCCTGAAATTCATCGCTCCGGTATATTTCGTTGTCTTTTTTCATTCGGTAGGTTTGTTCGTTTTATAGCTATAAATTAAGATCATTCCCTATACAATCTATTCTTCCACGGCATCATCATACTACTTACCAGCCCCGTAGGGGTTATATGTTTGTAGCCCCGTGCGGAAGCGCGGGGAAAAATATATGTAAAATGCATTGCGCGCCATCGGGGTGCTATGTTTTTGCAATATTGCATATGAATGAATAATGGTATTATATTTTTGTTCAGGATATATTTAACCGATACATAGCACCCCTATGGGGCGCATCCATTTTGGATCATATATCCTTTTTCCCCCGCGCTTCCGCACGGCGCTACAAACATATAACCCCTACGGGGCTGATAGATACATCTCATCGTATTATCCTTTTATTCTTAACTATAAATCTAATTTCAATCGTACATAGCAATTGACTTCGTCGACCGTTGGTTCGTCAGATTGTAAATCCAATCTTTTTATTGTCCCAGTTCCAGCTGGTTGCGTATCAGTTCGTAATAGGCTCCTTTGCGGGCGATCAGTTCGCTGTGCGTACCCTGTTCGCAGATCCGGCCTTTGTCCATCACCACAATACGATCGGCACGCTGTACGGTGCTCAGGCGATGCGCTACGATCACCACCGTCTTTCCGGTATAGAAATCGTTCAGTTTGCCCAGGATGCTGCGTTCGTTATTCGCATCCAGTGCGTTTGTCGCTTCGTCGAAAAAGAGGAATTCCGGGTCTTTGTAGACGGCACGGGCTATCAGCAAGCGCTGTTTTTGTCCCTGGCTCAGGCCGTCGCCCTCCATCCCGATCTTGGTCTGGTAGCGCAGGGGGAGGGAGTCGATAAACTCTCCGATGTTGGCAATGTCCACGGCCCGCCGGAGACGCTCGGTGTCTACCTCGTTGTGGTGGATCACGATGTTGTTGAGTATCGTGTCCGAGAAAATATATCCATCCTGCATCACCGCACCTACCTGCTCGCGCCAGAGGGCAGAATGAATGCTGCTGAGCGGAGTACTTCCGATGCGGATCTCTCCCTGCAGGGGAGGGTAAAAGCCCAGCAGGAGCTTCACCAGCGTGGTCTTTCCGCTACCGCTGGCACCCACAATGGCCGTCACCTTGCGGGGTTGGATATCCAGGTTGATGCGATCCAGTACAAAATTGCGCTGCGCCCCGTCGTAGCTGAAGCTGACGTCCGACAGCACGATGGGCTGCCCCACAGGTATTACCGTCGCTGTGTGTTCCCGTCCCTGCTCTTCATCCGGCTTGTTGTGGATTTCATTGAGCCGTTCGAGGCTGATCTTGGCGTCCTGAATGTTCTGGATCAGGCCGATCAGTTGCCCCACCGGGCCGGAGAGTTGACCGATGATGTAGCTGACAGACATCATCATGCCCAGCGTCATGCCCCCTTCGATCACCGTTCTGGCCGCGATGAAAGAGATCATCAGGGAGGTGGTCTGGCTCAGGAACACTGAACCTACCTGCTGATACTGCCCGATGGCTAGTCCTTTCATGCTGATGCGGAAAAGCTTTACCTGAATGCGTTCCCAGTGCCATCGCTGTTCTTTCTCGCAGTTGTTGAGCTTGATCTCCTGCATACCGCTGACGATCTGTACCAGGTTGCTCTGTTCGGCGGCCGCCTGTGTAAAACGCAGCAGATCCAGCTTGCGACGGTATTTAAGAAAGAGCAATATCCAGCAGACATACAAGGTGTTTCCGGCCAGGAAGATCAGCAGGATCGTGGTGTTGTAATAGGCCAGGATGCAGGCAAAAATGATAAAGTTGGCAAAGGAAAACAGGGTGGTGAGAGTAGAGCCGGTCAGGAACGAACGGATGCGGCCGTTGTCCCGGATGCGTTGCATGATGTCTCCCACATTTTTCGCATCGAAAAAGCGCAGGGGAAGGCGCATCAACTTAGCCAGAAAATCCGAGATCAGCGAGATGCTGATCCGGCTGTTGACCTGCAGGGTGATCCAACTCTGAATAAAGCCGATGCCCAGTTGCGTGACAGACAATACAATTTGCGCAATCAGTACAAGGGTAACGAAGCTGAGGTTTCTGTTGTTGATCCCCTGATCCACCATGGCCTGCGTCAGGAAGGGGAGGAACAGGGCCAGTATACTTCCCGTCAGCATACCCAGGATCAGTTGGATGATCTCTCTTTTATAGGGTTTGAGGTAGTTGAAATAGTAGGTCAGGCTTTTCTCTTCTCTTTTTTCTTCCTCCTGCTGGTAGAAAGCAGGAGTGGGTTCCAGGATCAGGACGATCCCTTTGCGATCGGGGTCGGTGGTTTGTCCCGTCCAGCATTTGAGAAATTCCGTTTGATTCATCACGTATTTCTCTCCTGCCGGATCGGATATATAGATGTCGTAGTCGTTGTGTCTCTTTTTGCGCCGGATCTTGTAGCAGACCACAAAGTGGTCGTGGTTCCAATGCAGGATACAAGGCAGTTTCACGCTGGTGACCAGCTGTCCGAAGGTGGCTTTAACACCGTTGGTACGGAAGCCCAAGGTCTCCGCCGCATCGCTGATACCGAGCATGGAAACTCCGTTGCTGGTCAGGAACGAGCGTTCGCGCAGGTACTGGACGGTGTAGTTACGGCCGTAATACTTGCTGATCATCCTGAGGCAAGTGGGGCCACAGTCGGTACTGTCGAGTTGCGTATAATTAGGAAAAACGGTTCGTCGGATCATTCGGTGGTTTGGTATGTGGTTGATTAAAGAAGGAAGTTAGCACTTGCCTATTGACAAGTGCTAAAATTCATTTAAGTCCAAGTCCAACATCTTTCCTGATAACAATCCTCTGTCCAACATTCAAAAGTGCAACTATACATGTATGGAACACACTCCTGACCACAATCAGGACATTCTATACATGTCCAGTCAAAAGGTTTACATGATTCTGTAATACAGGTGTTAACTTCGGAGCTCGAACTCGAATCCATCAGCGTACACCTTCCTTTCACGGTTTGCATCTCCGAACTGGTCAGCTTTTCCAGCCTTTCCTCCAGTCCCATATCCGCACTAAACTCTGCTCGCCCGGAATTCAGAGAAATCATCTCTTTCGCTTTCATACGATAAAATTTTAATAGTTAGTAATAATGTGATTATTGAACTATTCTACACGTAGTTTACTGGATAGAAATAGTTTTTCTATGAATATAATCTATTGTTGATATTTATTTAAAAAACCTATGTCCTCTTCCTCCTAACATTGCTTATTTCTAAAAATTTGGTAGATATCTATGTAAAAATACGGCATTGTTCTCTTCCACAATCCCAGCAACCCTCTCTTGGACATTCATGACAATTATACTGACAATAGTCATATCCACACAAAACAGGACAATTCGAGGAACAATTAGAAGAACAACTTTTAAGAGAAGGGCACAAGGTTCCGCATGGATCTTCCGAACTCGAACTCGAATCCATCAGTGTACACCGTCCTTTCACGGTCTGCATCTCTGAACTGGTCAGCTTTTCCAGCCTTTCTTCCAGTCCCATGTCTGCGCTGAACTCCGCTCGTCCGGAATTCAAAGAAATCATTTCTTTCGTTTTCATACGATAAAATGTGTAATAGTTAGTAACATGAAAATAGAAAACCTCTTACGTTCTTTTACTGTTATATGAATGAATATATATTATACTCTACCTTGTGAAAAGTAATACAACACATACTGTTAAGCAGGTGCTATGGTGCATTCAGGTATGTAACGGACACATCATTTGAGGACAGGAATCATATTCCCAACATTCAAATGTACACACTACATCATCCCATAGGCAACTATTGATGTCCGTAACACAATTCCAGCCACAATCTGGACACTCTATACATACCAATTCATTTGTTTTACAATTAGCAACAAGACAGGGTGTTGTCTCCGAGCTCGAACTCGAATCCATCAGCGTACATCTTCCTTTGACGGTCTGCATCTCCGCACTGGTCAGCTTCTCCAGCCTTTCTTCCAGTCCCATGTCCGCGCTGAATTCCGCTCGTCCGGAATTCAGAGAAATCATTTCTTTCGCTTTCATACGATAAAATTTTTAATAGTTAGTAATAATGTAAGTATCGAACAGATCCTGTGCCATCTGCCGCGTGTGCGGACGTACGGGATAAGTCTTTTTCAACTGTTCGTGCAGGTAGGGATCTACCGCTTCCACCAGTCCATACACATTGCGGGCCTCTTTTTTACTCAGGATTTTATCGCTGTAATATTTCAGGAAGACGATGCTCAGGATACGTTCCAGGATCACATACAGGTTTTCTTTTTCTTCGAAGATATCCGCCGGGCGTTTGCTGAACTCCTGTCTGATATCTGCTTTGAGGTCGTCGATCAGAACATTCCGGAGCAGCTTCCTGCGCATCATCACCTCTTCGACGCTCTCTTTCAGGTCCTCGAACAGACCCAATGGGTCGTAGGCAGGCTGGGTGATGTGGATATAGGTCATCCGCATGTTGTGGTGGTTGTAGAGCAGATCCAGGTTGTTGGTCAGGAACATACTGCGGGTATAGGTAAAGATACCTATCCGTATGCCTTTGTAGGTAAAACTCACCGAATGCGAATGTTTGTAGTCTTTGTTCAGAAAAAGCAGGTCTATATCACTTTTTTCGGTGTAGGTGCCGTTGGCAACCGAGCCTCCGACACCGATGGAGGCCTCTGGAAAGCGGTCGTGCAAAAAATCCATGACCTCTTGTGCGATGATCTTGTGCATTATCTCAGGGTTTTAATGATGAAACGTTCGGAGAGATCTCCTGTAAAACACTTGTCCAGCATTCTTTCCAGTAGCTCCCGGGCTACGGGAATTTCTGCATCACTGAAATCTTTGCGTAGCAGCTCTTCCAGTTCTTTCACATACTCCACATATTCCGGTTGTTGCCGCAGATTCTTGTGCATATCCAACAGGGCAATTTCGATCTGGCAGGTAGCCAGGTACGGATTCAGTTCCTGCTGTGCTTCGATAAAAGCCAGTATTTTCAGGATATTCAGCCGGACGTATTCCGTGTTTTTCTCTGCCAGCATCCGTTCCTCATCTGCCAGATAACAGGCCAACGTGTCCAATTGTAGAGACGCAAGGTTTGCGTCTTGTTGTTCAGCATTCTTTTTATTCATAACGATCAGAAATTAGGTTGGATAGAATCGGCATAGAGTTGCTTCAGCGAATGGTTGAACAGGATCGGGAACTGGCTGCAATTGCCCGGTGCAGGTTCATGTGTGTTCTTCATATCCCGGATGTAGCATCCTCCTCCACAGAAAAGTACATACTTGCATTTGGCACACTTGTAGTCGCTCACCTTTTTGTCGAACCACTGCGAAAAGCCATGCTCGGATATCTGGAATTCCGGAATATATGTACCGATCTTATGCTCCGGTTGCCCTACCATGTCCCAGCAGGAATACATATCACCCAGCGGATCAAAAATGATATTGCCCGATTGTGCGCCGCAGAAATGTCCTTTGTAGGGTATTGGCTTACCCTCGAGCAATTGCTTCACGGTATAATATACGCCATAGTCCTGACAGTCTACTCTCTGGATGATCTCTCCCTTTTCTTTCTTCTCTGCAAAAGCCCGGACCAGGTCGATCTGTTTCAGGGTTACCTTCTTCATCGAATCCACCTCTTCACGCAGCAACGCCCAGTAAGCATTGAAATTCTTCATCTGGTTCCACCCCTTGTCTTCAAAGAGTTTCATCAGCTCGTCCATCCGTTCCAGTCCGTCGGCTGCCGTATTGATACGGATAGAGATACGTATACCCATTTTGAGCAGACGGTCTACATTGGCCGTGATCTTCTCAAACGAGTCCTGTTTGCGGCAGTGTGGACGATTCTGGTTGTGGATGTCTTCTACACCGTCGAGGGTGATCTGGAAAGAAAAAAGATTGACCTTGTCCTCGAGGAAGTCGAAGTAATGATCGAGGTCATATCCGTTGGAAATAACAGAGAACCCGTGTTTGATGGCCATACCCCGCTCTACAATATACGTGAGTACATCGCGGTTTTCCGCAAGGAAAGGCTCACCACCATAGAGGCAGATACGTCCGCTGCTCTGGCTGTTGTTTGCTTTCTCTTCGATGGTCTCAAACGCCTTGTCGATCTGCTCGCGGGTGATCTTTTGCTTGGAAGGGCCGCTGCAACCATTCAATACATTGTTTTCGTAGCAGTAGATGCAGCGCAGGTTGCAGTCGTAAGACATGATGAAGTGAAAATTGAAACGTTTGAGGCGGGCGTTTTCGTGCTGTTTGTCGGTGATGCGTCGTACCAGTTCTTTCTCTTCGTCTTCCGTAAGGGAGGTGAGATAGCCGCGGCGTACCAGCTTTTCTACCGTGCGGTCGGAAAGGGCAGGGGCCTGGTCGGGAGTTTTGAGGTATTGGTATACATCTTTGTTGACAATGTCAAACGTATAAGCATATCCGTTGATGATCGCGTACCGATCGTTCTCTTTGTCAACATTCACCAGAATGTTGTACGATGAAGGTCTCATAGTAGTTTTGTATTAGTTAGTAAATAATATTGCGTGCCAATTCCGTAAATATAATTAATCACTCAATCAAAAAGATGTTTATTATTAATAATAAGTTTAAATTAACCTTTGTTTTCATATTTAGTTTTTGTGAACTTATTTTTATTTCTACAGAATGAATGGTGCACAATGCGTTATAAGGATATTTCTACATAAAAAACACATCTTTTCTATAGATATGTAGAGTATATATTTCTTTTATAATCTTATAAAAAGATTAAATCGATTTTATTTATAAAAAATATGTTTGTGTTGTTTCATATAAAGAGTATAAATCTGAATTTATAAGATAAATTTTAGAACAGATATATGTATAGATGTTTTCATTTTATCAGATTTTAGTCGTTAATAGTGTATGTATAGTATAGTTTTTATTTTAATAATTAAGTAAGAGGTATAATTCAAAAAGGGCATTGTTAGATATTTTACCAAATATAGGAGTAAATAGTTTGAAATAAAATTATCCGGGAAATGGCCGACAAAAGCCGGAGGATAGATACAGATTGTCTACCACCCACAGAAGACTCTTTTGAAATTACTTATGGGGAGTGTCCGGAATTTATGAATGTGGGAACTGAATGTAAGTTTTTTATTAGTTGGAACAAACTTTTTTCTTTACTATTATCTGTTCCAAACGAATTTTATAACGATATGGATATAACTAATGAAGTAGAATCCCATCAGATAGTGAAGGTCGTTTCTTGCGCGGCCGCGCAAGTGAGCTGCCGTCTTTTTCATACGTGTGTCTTGCTGTTGCGGATGTAAAAATAAGAATATTTACGATTCAAACTTGACATATTTTTGTTTTGTGGTTTGCATTCATTTATACGCATATTTGCGGATAAATAAACAAACAAGCAAAATCCAAACAGTTTCTGGGTTTCCTTCATAAAATATTTTTGTTCTTCTGTTCTTTTATCTGAGAATTACCAGAGGTACTTTTCGTCGTATTCAATCCCATATTCCTTCAGGAAAAGGATATATTCTTCTTTGAATGTGGTGCTCTTGTGGTGGATAGCCTGGTTTTTGATATACTCTATGGTTTTGTTGCAGACAGAAGGACTCACGGAAAATGCACCATAGCCACCTTGCCAGTAGAAACGCTCGTAATAGGGATGCACCTGAGCCAGCCAGCGACTGCTGTTTCGTTTGATCTCCTCTACCAGTTTGGCGATGGTGATCTTTCTCGAAAGTACACACAGAATGTGGATATGATCGGGCATTCCCCCGATCTGCATCAGCCTGCAATCGTTGAGTTGCAGGATACTGGCCATGTAGGCGTGCAACCGGTGAGTGTCATCGGGACGTATAGGGAGTTGGGGATGTTTTACATGAAAGATCAGGTGCACATATACCTGTGAAAGAGATTGTGACATAGTATGAAGGTTTTATGGGTTTGCATATATGCAAATATACATAGTATGTAAAGAGATACAATGTATTTTTACTAAAAAAGAATAGTGATTTTTCATGAGTGGGATATTATTTGACAGTAGAGTGTGTATATCACAGGACGATATGCAATCGGACAAGACATAACCAACCCGCCAGCGTATGTGTATTCAATCGACCAGCCCGTGCGTATACGACCACGAGCATATAGGTATTTCATCGACCAGCACATGTGTATTCCACCAACCAACCTATTCCTATACAATCGACCGATATATATCCCCCATCGACCAGTATATATAACCCCACCAACCATGGATATCCCACCGACCTACGCCCCGGAGGGGCAACAGTTCATAGCCCAGGGCAGAGTGGAGTGTTTCGCAGCGATAGCGGAGAAACAGGGAACGGCACCCTGGGTTTTAATCCGGTTTGGAGTAGTTGCGCCCCGTAGGGGCAGTACTGTATGCATAAACCTGAGTACTGCCCCT
>DALZBD010000113.1:0-9486 GCA_031977515.1 Bacteroides sp.
GCAGCGATAGCGAAGAAACGTGGAACGCCACCCTGGGTTTACATGATTGTATGATCGCCTGCGCCCCATCGGGGCAATACTCTGTTTATGTGTACAGTACTGCCCCTTTCGGGGCGCATCTGGCTGTGCGCCTCGCACCCTAGGGTGGCGTTCGGGCTGCTTCCGCTATCGCTCCCACACCCCTCTCTCTGCCCTGGGCTATGATATATTGCCTCTCCGAGGCGTAGGCCGATGGGGGTGTGAACTGCATGGTGGCATGAGGTTAACCACGTGACATTTTCCTTAAATTAATGACAGTGCCCTTTGGGCTTGGGGAGAAGCGTCCCTGGAGGGAAAATGGCCTTGCTACCCGCATCCAATAGGGTATACAAACAGAGAAACGAACATCTTCCACACCCTGCCGGGTGCGGAAGAGGCCATTCCCTGATTACTGCAACGTACAGAATCTGATGTTGAAGCTGCCACCACCTGATTCATCTCCTTCAGATGTAACAACTCCCAATCCGTTTCCGGAGAAGCTGTATAGCTTATCACCATCCAAGCTTTCTGCCACTGAAACGGTTATTTGTCCACTCGTGATGTATTGTTTCACACCTGCGTCGTCTACATAATAGCTTCCTCCGGCTATGTTCCATTCGGGAAATGCCCAACCGTTATCCATCAACCAGGGTTCTGTGGGACTGCCCTGAATGGTATATGTTCCTGCCAGTGCAGGTGTTTCCATATTTTCCACATTGATGGCATCGAACAAAGCAGCTTCCTCTCCGTCAGGATCCTGGATGGTAAACGTATATTTTGTGACTCCTTCGTGGACAATGGTGTTCCAGAACTCGTCCGTTGTAGTTACAGGAGAAGTCGCCAGCACAACTGTATAACCACTTGGTTCGGGATCATCTTCGCCGATCTCAAAGGATAGACTGCCTTTGTAATCACATTTGAATACCCCGCCGCCCGCTGTTTCCAGCAAGCCGAGAATGTAATAGGTATCTCCGACCAGCGTCACCTCCAGGGTACCGCCCGTCACACTCTTCGTGGTGCCTGTGGTACTGCTCGTAGTACCTGCCCCCTCCTTTAAAGTGGCGGAATACTGCCTGTGGGCCGCAACCGTTTCTGCCCAGGTATACACTCCTTCCAGCAATACCCATTCATTGCTTCCGACCCGAAGCATCAGTTGGTTACCCGCATCATCTGTCAAAGTGACATTCAATGCTTTGACCCCTCCTCCCAGTTTCTCTGTCGGTTGGGTTTCCGCCCGGGTAAAGAGATATCTGTCCATATCATACTTACCAGTCAACTCACTTACCGAATCTTCGTTGCATGCACACAGCAGACAAAGTATCGGCAACATTACTAAATAATATATTTTTTTCATAATCATTCTGTGTTTATAAATCGGGATTACCAGTTTTCATTCTGCACCATATTCGGATTCAATTCCAGTTCCTTACGAGGGATAGGCAACAGGTTGTGTTTGGCTTTGAAACCATAGACAGGATTGGTAAACAGGATTTCTACTCCGGTTGCCGAGAAGCTGGGAACTTCCTTCCCTTGCTGCCCCATGACTGCTTCGCCATCGCCCCAGCGTACAATATCCTGGTAGCGTACACTCTCCAGGCAAAGTTCCAGACGCTTTTCTTTCTTTATATCTGCCAATGTAACTGTAGAAAGCGGAGCCAGCTGTGCGCGGTTACGTATCTCGTTGATGTATCTCAACGCTTTTTCCTGACTTCCACCCTGCACATGAGCTTCTGCGGCCAGCAACAGTACTTCGGCATAGCGCATCACCCGCAGGTTGATGTATTGCAATGCCTGGAAATAAGATGCATCATAGATACAATCTTCCTTCAGGGCACGGGTTTTCCACATAAAAAGACCTTCATGTCCGATCATATTCGCACCCGGCTGTATACTGACACCGAAAGCCTCCATTTGCGGATAGGTATACAGCGTACTATTCAGTCGATAGCCGTCTGTGCCCTCCATCTCTACAAATGCGTCGTACAGAGATCGCCGCGGATTCATAAAGCCATACGTACCCTGGGCGATAACGTCCAGTGCCTCTCCCCTGGTATTGAGTTTATCCGTACGCCATCCCTGCATGAGGAATGTCATGGTCATCTGGCTCCAGTCCTGTTCGGAGTCGTTGCGTTTCTGTACTTCCAGCATAGACTCACTGCTGCCATTGGCCCTGGCATGCAACAACATGTCGTAACCTCCCTGATACAATGCGTATTTGCCGGATTCGATCACTGTATCCAGAATGGTGGCGGCTTCACCGTTCTTACCCTGGAACAGGTAGGCTTTCCCAAGCATAGCCTGTGCCACCTCTTTGGTCACACGCATACCTGTTGCGGAGTCATTCGCATTTGTTTTGGAGGGCAGGGCATTGGAATCGATAGCTTCCTTCAGATCGCTTTCGATGAAAAGCCACATCTCTGCCGGTGTACTGTTGCCCAGACGATACTCACCCGGAGCAAGCAGGTGATCAACAACCGGAGCGGTGCCAAACAATGTCACCAGTTCGAAGCTGGCCCATGCACGGAAAAACTTCGCCTCGGCCACCGCACGTTTTTTCTCATCTGTATCGGGCTCGAGTAGATCAATGATCAGGTTTGCTTTATAAATAATACTGTACATGCCCGAATAAAGCCCTGCTATCATTTCATGATCCGTATCAAACGTATATTCGTTGAGCTGTTCCATGCTGGCATTGTCGCCACGCGAACCGCCACCGCACCAGATATCATCGGCCAGCAGGTTCTTCGTATAGAACCAATTGTAATAATTGTCTCCCCAGGTCGAATACAGAGAGGCCAGCGCCTGAAGAGCGTCCTCGTCCGTTTTATAGAAATCTTCCTGACTTCCCATGTTGCCGTGCTTGGGTATATCCAGACGGGATTCGCAACTGATATGGAATACAGACAGTACTCCCAACAGCATGATACAGATATATTTTGTTTTCATCATTGGTTTCAATTTAAGATTGATTAAAATTCGATATTAAAGCCAAGAACCACTTTTTTGGAAGAGGGATAAGAGCCCTTGTCCACACCCATACCGGAGGTGCTGTTGGCGGCAGCTTCGGGGTCGAAGCCCGGGTATTTGGTAAAGGTGAACCAATCGTCCAGAGAACCGTAGATACGCATGTTGCCTACCGCGATCTTCTTCATCCATTGTTTGGGAAGCGTATATCCCAACTGGATCTGTTTGATCTTGAAGAACGAACCATCGTATACCAACGCATCCGATACCTGATACTTATCCATATTGGCAGCCCCTGCGCGAGGTACTGTTCCTGATTTGTTGGTTTCTGTCCAGCGGTCGTCGTAAAATACTTTCTTCAGTTTATTGGATGCCGTATGGTCCGGACGGTTGATACAGTTAAATATGTCATTGCCTTGCGAACCTACTCCGAAGATAGTCAGGTCAAATCCTTTCCAGGCAGCAGTCAGTGTGATCCCGTATGTAAAGTCAGGGATAGCATTCCCGATGTTGGTCAGGTCGCCGTCGTTGAGGTCGCCGCTATCGTCCAGATCATGGAAGATCGGATCGCCTGTTGCCGGATCGACACCCTTGAACTTGTACCCGCGGAAGTAGTATACCGGATAGCCTTGCTCAAAATAGGTAATGGTACTGGTATGGAAGTTGACCCCACTGATGCGGGTAATAGACGGGTCTACGTAAGTGACCTTGTTTTTCAGCGTAGCGAGATTTCCACGGATACTGTAGTTGAAGTCACCGATACGGTCTCTCCAGCCTAATTCGAATTCCCAACCGTGATTCTTCACATTCCCCGCGTTCATCGGAGAGGTATTGCCACCAATGATCAGCGAAGGAGTCGTACCGGATATCAACAGGTCTTTTGTCTTCTTTTCAAAATAATCCATGCTGAAAGTCAGACGGTCGTTGAGGAAACGCGCGTCGATACCCACATTGATCTGTTCGGAAGTTTCCCATTTCAGTTTGTCATTTCCCATGGTAGAGGGAGCCACACTTGTCACGTATACATTGCCCGGAACAAAAGAGTAAATACCTCCCATAGCCATATCTGTACTGTATGGATAACCGCTCAGTGCGGCAAGACTACCGTTCTGTCCCCAGCTCGCACGAAGTTTCAGGTTGGAAATATGTTGTCTCAGCGGCTCAAAGAATGCCTCTTCCGATACGGTCCATCCTGCCGAAACAGCGGGGAAGTATCCCCAACGGTTGGTGGGAGGAAGCTGGGAAAGGTCGGCAGCATCCGCACGCAAAGAGGCCTGGAAGATGTAGCGTCCTGCAAATTCATACCCCACACGGCCAAAGTAAGAAAGCTTGGCCGAACGTGTCTTCTGGCCACTTACCCCTTTCGTAGCCGAAGCCGAACCATAGTCAAGAAAATAGAACAACGGATCGTTCTTGGTCAATGCATGTTCCCCATTGGCGGAAAGACTGCCATTGACATTATCATAGGTAGATTCCTGATAAGACATACCCACCATTCCGCTGACGGTATGCCGACCGAAAGTCCGCATGTAGTTGGCAAAATTCTCCCACTGATAATAAATGCTGGTAGAAGAGTTTGCACTGTGACTCACATAGTCGCGGCTCTGCACCGAGTTGCCATAGAAAGGCAAGGACGTATTGGAATAGCGCGTACCGGACAAGCGATATCCGAAACGGGAGGTATAGGTGAAACCGTTGAATGGTTTGAAATCCGCATAGATAGAGCCGTTGACATTGAAGCCACTGTTTCTCTCCTTGTTGTTGTCCCGCATGATCATGGGATGATACTGCTCACCGGCATAGAATTTAGATACGGAAAAATAGTCACCGTTCTTATCCTGCAACAGATGTTTGCCATTCTGGAGGGCATTCAACATATTTGCCGGCAGATCTTCGTATGTATACGTATCCGGGGTGAGCGGATCAAGCTGCAGGATAGCAGTCAGCAGGCTACCATACTCATTGTTGATAGATACGTTGCGTACGTTGTATTTCTCGATCTGGTTGGTGGTACCCACCTTCAGCCAGGGTTTGATCTCATATTCCGTATTGATGGTAGCGGTCAGACGCCTGTACACATCCGCATCCCCTTTCACGATACCGTCGTTGTCCAGATAGGTCAGTGAGAGATAGTAATTGCCTTTCTCATTGCCGTTGGTAAAAGAGAGATTGTGCTTTTGCATCTGGCTGTTCTCAAACGCCACATCTGTCCACGCTGTATTGGTCACTCCGTCCCAGTTTTTCAGCATATAATCCTGGGTAAAGGTGTTCGACTCTACCATATAGTCGATAAACTGTTCGGAATTGAGCATCTTCGGGATGCGTGCCAACGATTGGGTAGACCATTGAAAATCGTAGGTGATCTTTCCCTGTCCGGCTTTCCCCTTCTTGGTGGTGATCAGGATCACCCCGTTGCCGGCTTCGGCACCATAGATCGCAGCCGAAGCCGCATCTTTGAGTACTTCCATAGAAGCGATATCATTGGGGTCGATACCGCTGATGTCGCTCAGGCGTATACCATCGACCACATACAGCGGATTGGAGGATACGTTGGAAGAGTAACCACGCACACGTACCGTAGGAGAGGCACCCGGAGCAGCCGAGGTCTGGATCACCTGTACACCGGCGGTCTTACCCTGTAAAGCAGCGGGAGCATTGGTGATGGTACGGTTTTGCATATCTTCGGCTTTCACCTGCGAGATAGCCCCTGTCACAGAGCTTTTTCTCTGTACACCGTAGCCGACAACCACCACTTCTTCCAGTGTCTTACTGTCTTCTTTCAGTACGATAGTTGCCATAGCAGACTGGGCAGCCTTCTCCTGAGTGATGTAGCCAATGTAGGAGAATACAAGGGTGGCTCCCTGTTGTACAGATAATGTATAATTACCTTCCATATCGGTAATCACCCCGTTTGTCGTGCCTTTCTCGAGTATACTTACCCCGATCATGGGATAGTTCTGATCGTCGATCACTTTACCTGAAACTTTCAACGGCCCCTGTGCGGAAAGAAAAGGCACAGTCACCAGAAGAAAAAGCATTGTAAGCAACTGCTTTTTCGCTGAGTTGTTTTTCTTCATGTTTTTCATTCGTTGTTTAATTACAAGATTATAGTTAATAAATAAAAGGGTATCAGATAGGAATCAGAAGTATCAGATTCTTACCAAGCGTATCAGAGGTTTTTGGAGATTGTGTGAGTTTCAATCGCTGGTTTATCTTTTCGGGGTATTCTGTTTACCTTCTGTTTGTGTGAGACGCAAGGTATTGCGTCTCTACAAGTATATCACCTTCAAAAGAAAACACAATCGGTGTAGAGACGCAATACCTTGCGTCTCAGCATAAACAAATAATAAACACCTTCTCAGAAACCACGTGTAGGGAAAGACCGGACTACTTCCAGCAATTCTTTGTCGTGGTTGTATTTTATTTCGGAAGTGTTGTTGAAGAATAGCGTAGCTCCCTGCTCCACGGTATAAGGCTCCCATTGAGGCAGACCTTCGGCATTCGGATCACCGGTCTTCGCGAAATTGAGCCAGGCGTTGCTCATCTTCTCACCCAGAAGCTGTGCCTCCTCACCGCCTCCTGTCATGCTGGCATGGCGCACTACATTATTAAAGACGAAAGGTATCTCCATACAATGGGTGCTTCGTAGCATACCGTCCATCACCGGCGATTCCCATGCAAACATATACATATATACCGGGGCGACCTGCTGGGCGACCTGAAGCCGTGCCTGCTCCACCGCGCCGGGTCGGAAGATGAAGTCAGTATCCAGCAGATCTTTCGGCTGATAACCGGGATAAGCCTTTTCAAAGACTTTCAGGAATTCATCCGTACGATCTCCGTATTTCTGCTTCAGTACCTCCACCGCTCCTTCCTGAGTGATGGTGCGGAAAGCAGGGACATAAGTACTCATTGTGAATTCGTGCAACGTGGTACCGATCATCAGCGGAATGTTTTTGCTTTGTGCCGGTGCATGCGGATCGAAGGGTTGCACGGGCAGTACATCGCCATCTACCGTGGGAGCCCATCCAAAGATGAAAGAAGAAACACCCTCTTTCTCAGCTTCCGCCCGTACCCTGGACACTGCTTTGTCGCCCGCGGCAAGCAGTTGCTCGTACGGGAGTTTTTGCAGCTGGTCGATCTGGGACGACTTCAATCCCAACTCTTCCATCACAGCGACCCCGATGCGGCGGGAGTATTTAGATTCCATGGTGCGAAGCATCGAACCGCTCTGTACAATGGCTTTGTGAAACAATCCCTTTGCCGATGGAGTGGCAAGTAAAGTAGACACTTTACCGCCTCCACCGGATTGGCCAAAAATAGTGACATTCTGTGCATCGCCCCCAAACGATGCTATATTCTTATTTACCCATTGAAGTGCTGCTACAAGGTCGAGCAGACCGGCATTGCCGGAATTTGCAAATTTCTCCCCATACGCGGAAAGGTCAAGAAAGCCCAGTACATTGAGACGATGATTGAGAGTTACCACCACTACGTCGCCCTGCCGGGCCAGGTTGGCACCGTCGTACGAAGGCAATTCCTGTCCGGAACCTGCTGAATATCCACCGCCGTGCAACCATACCATGACCGGGCGTTTCTTGCCGTCGGCAATGCCAGGCGTCCAGATATTTACCCGCAGGCAATCTTCATCTGAAAATCCATCGTCCCAACTGAAAGCGAATGCCTGTTCATCGCTGTACCATCCCATACGCTTACCCTGCGAAGCGGTAGGTCCATACGCACGGCTGCTGCGGATGCCCTCCCACTTTTCCACCGCTACGGGAGGCAGAAAACGTTCGGCCCGGGCGTAGGGAATACCTTTATATATATACATACCATTTTCGAGATATCCGACCACCTTACCCGACTCGGTGTCGGTGACGGCTATTTCCGAAGAAGCGAGGATCTCGTGCGCTACTTGTGACTGCTGCAGGGAACTGCCTGCCGTCCTGCCACACGAAGAGAAAAAGAGTAGCGTACCTATGGATACCAGTAAGAGTGGTGTTTTCATATTGTGTATTCGTTTGATGTTCTACATTGCAATATTACCATATCTTCGGAAAACGGGCTGGTTTATTTGTACAAACCATTTGTCCGCAGGTTTAAATTCGCTGTTCCGGATGTTCAAAAGTTTGTCTGCAGGTTCAAAATCTGTTGTAAAACAACTTCTATGTTCTTTTTTATCTCTATATTCGCTTTCGAACACAAATAGAATACTATGTTTGCAACTGACTGTTTTTGCAGAAACACCACCTTTTGGTATGCTTTTCTGGTCTCGTTCTGTATACTCTCCTCCTGCCGGCAGGCAGCTACCTTTCCCGAACAGCAAACCCTACCGGAAAGTCCGGTCATTGCCACGGATATTTCCAATCAGAAGATCAATGCCATTGCCGAAGATGCACAGGGGTATATCTGGATGGGAAGCTTCCGGGGACTCAACCGATACAATGTACACGAGTATCACCAGTATTTCTGCACAGACGACTCGCTGGGACTGGCCGACAATCAGATAAAGGACATCTTGCTCGACTCTAAGAAACGTTTGTGGATCGCTACCGTCAACGGGGTAAGCATATATACCGATCAGGACAATTTCCAGCGTATCCCCATCCGGTTTTCCAACCAGAATGTGGAACAATTGATAGAAGATAAAGAGGGACGTATCTTCCTGCACACGATGAATCATGTCTATGTCTACACTCCCGAAACCGGGGAGATCGACCGGGCACTTGTCAATCCGGACCCACAACACCACTTTTACCGGCAATGCCACATCGACGCGGAAAATAATCTCTGGGCAGTGACTTACGCCGGAGCACTTTGCTACAACGCTTCTACCTTCGAACTGAAAGATTCGATTGCCACAGAGGGCTATCCCTATTGCTCTTATCTCCACAATAATGAGTTGTGGATGACGGGCAATCACCGGATCTACATTTACGACACAGCCGCCCGGCGATTCAAAGAGATACCGGAGGTCATCCGGCAACACCCTGTGCTGGCTCATGCGGATATAGATTACATACACCCTTACGCCAACACCTGTCTGTTGCTCAATACTTCCAAGGACGGTATGTTCTGCTACAACTATGCAGACAATCTGGTGATCCATCAAAGTGAAGACGGTTTCCCCTTTGAAATGCCGCCTTTCAAGATCAGTTGCATGTTTAGCGACTCTCAGAAAAACCTGTGGATAGGTTCACAGGATCAGGGCTATACCGTGCGCTATCATTACAAGGAGCGGTTCAATAACAACAACTACCTGCGTTCCAGCCTGGAGAATAAATCGGTCATATCCATTGCCGCCGGAGCAGACCAGCACCTGTGGATAGCTACATTGATGGACGGAATATATATGTATGACATGCACAACCAGCAGATGAAAGTGTTTGATGTGGAAAAGCTGTTTACCCAGCAAAAACACAAAGCCATACATGTCAACCAGATCTTTGTAGACGACAGCCAGGCGATATGGATGACGGCCAGCAACAACGAAGTACTCAA
>DALZBD010000114.1:0-9423 GCA_031977515.1 Bacteroides sp.
CCCCATTTACCGGGACGACCCTGACCTGACAACATATATGTGCTGCTCAGAAAGTAGAACAACAGTAAAATTTCTTTTTTCAACATCCTGATTAGTTTATTAATAGCCTGGGTTTTGTTCAACCTCTGCCTGATTCAGATCGATGGAAGCCTGTGGGATGGGACGCAGGATCTTATACTTTCCGTCGGGTCCTTTCATGGCACTTTCAGCAATACCATCTTCATTGTATGTAGTGGCATATTCCACCAGTTTATGTGTTCGTTTGAGATCTGTCCAACGTACATATTCGCCTGCCATTTCACGTGCTCTCTCGTCCAGAATGAAATCAATATCCATGTCACTTCCCGAAACGGTCATCTCTGTTTCAAAACCGTCTTTGATCGTCCCCGGACGTTTACGTAAGTTGTTGATCATCAGTACTGCTTCCTCTGGTCGATCTTGTTTCAGATAAGCTTCGGCTGCAATCAGATAAGCCTCTCCCAGTCGAGCCACCACCACATCATGCATACTGCAGTTGATGTCACGATTCGAAACAGAAGATTCCGTATGATCATCAAATTTCCTTATACAAGGTACACCATAGTCGTGCGAGCGGCGAACTTTATAAGAAGCCGGCGTTCCATTCGAAGGAGAGATCCCGCCTTCCGCAAGGGTCTTACTGATGATCACTTCATTTTTCAGACCGTAAGGATCATTGGCCTTCCATTGGTCAATATCCTCGTCTGTAGCCCACCAGGGTGCATAATAAAATGCAATGGGTGTGGTGGTCGGTGATGTATAAAAATCAAAATAAGCATCTTCGTGAAATTCCAGCATAAAGGTTTGTTCCAGGCGACCGTCTCCTTTGGCATACATCCGGTGCAGACGCAAAGCGGGGGCTATGGTGCCATCGGTTGCTTTATTCTTTGGCTTTTCCGATCCTCCCAGGTAAGCTCCGAATAAGGCTTGCTGACGCGAACCATCTTTTACAGGGTCATTTACGGCCACATTACTATATTGTATGCTCCAGAAAAACTCATCATTCTCTTCATTATTGATGTCGAATGCATCTTCCAGCGAGAGAGAAGGGATAACATTCGCTATCAATTGCTCAGCAACTTTAGAAGCATTCTCAAAATCAGTTGCCTGTGCCACATTTGCCTCTTGTATCTCATAGCCGGTACCATCCAGCCACCCACGGGTAAGGTAAACTTTTGCCAGATAGAATAAGGCAGCCTGTTTGTTGGCACGGCCCACTCCCGAAGCGGAACGATCAGACAGGTGAGACGAGGAAGAAGATAAATAGGTAAATTCCCCCACAAGAAATGCATACATTTCTGCCAGTGTGGAACGTTCGTGGCTCATTTCCGCAGCATCAAACATCGTTGTGTTCAACGCAACAGGTCCGAACTGTTGAACCAATACAAAATAGTACCAGGCACGTATGAAACGTGCTTCATCTATATATTGTAGACGTACATCCGATTCTTCTGTAGTTTCTCCATAGGCAATGACACTATTGGCCAACTGGATCCCTTTGTAGCAATTCACATAGAAATCTTTCACTGTCCCTTCGTCGGCTGTAAAGGTATACTGGCTCATCACTACACCTTGTGTCTTACCATCGGCATACAGATCCGTACCTGCAATGAACAGGAGAGAAGACGTTTTGTAAATGTCACGTAACGTGGAATACGTACTGTTGGTCAGACTCTCAAAACCGACTTTTGTGTTATAAAACTCATCGGAAGGAACATTAGACCTGTTGTCCTGATCCAGAAAACCGGAACAGCCTGTGAGGAAAGCTGCCAAAATCCCAAAAGCGATACTATATATTTTTTTCATGATCCTGTTATTTAAAATGATAAGTTAATACCAAACTGATAGGTTCTCGAACCCACACCACCGGTTCCGTCTCCTACCTGTGCACTTGCCCATTCCGGATCAAATCCTTTATAGCTGGTAAAAGTAAACGGATTCAGTATATTTGCATATACCCGCAGTCGGGAGACATTCAACTTAGAAAGCCATTTTTCCGGTAAAGTATAACCCAGTGTGATATTCTTTACTCTGACATACGAACTATTTACAAAATTCTGGGAACGGTCTTCCTGTTCCCCTGTCAGCCAGAAGGAGCCACCTCCCTTACCGTTCCCTCCATTCGTGGGAAAAGGATAGCTTCCGTAATAGGTTTTATCCTGTGCAGATACAGAACCGTCGGCAGCCAGTACCGGAGCACCTTCGGGTATATAGAAATCCATAGCCAGACGTTGCATACCCCGTTGGTCATAATCCTGATATTCACCCATGAACGGTGAAAACACCGTACTTCCCTGACTGGAATAGATGCTGAATGAAAAATCTATATTTTTATAACTGAGGTTGGATGTCAGGCTACCTGTCCAGGTAGGAGCAGCATGCCCCAGCACCATTTTATCCTCCGCGTTGATAACGCCATCCCCATTCCTGTCATAGATCTTCATTTCCCCTTCATGGAATTTTGTTTTCATCTTCGGGTCATTGGCATACGCCTCAGCCTCTTCCCGTGTACATACCCCGATGTATTTATATCCATACACCACATCAATGGGACGACCAATAAACCATTTATTACCTACCAGATCTTCTTTCCTGTCATTGAGTTCGCGGATCGTGTTGATATTACGGGCAAAAGAGAAAGAGGTCTCCCAATACCAGTCTTTATTACTGAAATTGATCGTATTCACCTGGACTTCGAGCCCTTTGTTCTTTACTTTTCCCACATTACTTACTATAGATCCGGTATTCGATCCCATTTCATAGGGGGTCTTCATATCCATGAGAAGATCTTTGGAATTCTTATTATACAGATCTATGGTACCGGTGATGCGGTTATTGAAAAATCCGAAGTCGATACCTAAATTAAGTTCTGTCGTTTTTTCCCAGGTCAGATTGGCATTTGTCAGTGTATACCCATATCCATTGGCCGGTGTAGACCCGTAATTATAGTAATACTTCACGTTTGCCAGCGCTTGTGTATCGTACGCGTCTATACCATCATTGTTACCTGTTATCCCGAAGCTTGCGCGCAGCTTCAGATTGCTCAACCAGCCTTTCGTTGATTCCATAAAGTTCTCTTCTCCTATGCGCCATGCGACAGCGGCAGAGGGGAACATTCCCCAACGGTTGTCTTTCTGGAATTTGGAACTACCGTCCCAACGGGCAGAGGCCGTAAACAGGTATCTGTCTTTATAGGAATAGTTGACACGGGCCACATACGATAGCATCGATATTCTTTTGTACCAGCTGGATTGTTCCTGAATGGTACCAGATCCCAGATTATGCCAGTCTACGTCGAAAGGCATATCTGTGACAACCATCTTATCTCCTTTGCCTGTACGTTGGTACACACTGGTCAGTGCCAATACATTCAGGCTATGTTCTTCCCAGCTTTTCATGTAATTGGCTTGTGTGTCCCAGGTATAGGAAAACCATTCGCTGTTGGTACTCTCTGCCATGTTGCTCTTACCGACACGGGCTTCTGTCTGATCGTTATAGAACGTTCCCTGATGGCCTTTGGTATACATAGGGGCAAATGTGGTCTTTAAAATAACGTTCTTCACCGGATTATATTGAAGATACAAGTTGGCCATTGCATCGTAAGAACGAGTATCATCCTTAGCGTTCATACGGTCTACCACAGGGTTCACTGTAGAAGTGGGACCACCGCCATACGGATAGGTTACTTCATCTTTGCCCGGCTGAAAAACAGGTTGCCCGGCATTCTCCCCGGATGTATAATGAGAGGGAAGAACAGGAGACATCCGAAACCCATTCAGCACCGAGTTTTTACTTCCATTGCGGGTGAGCGAAGTAGCCAGATTGGTCATAAATCCCACTGAAAGTTTATCGGATATTTTATGATCAAAGGCACCTTTTACATTCCAACGTTCATACGCATCGTACATCACACCCTCTTCCTGTTGATACCCCAATCCAATCCGGTAACTGATATCTTTTGCATTTCCGGAGATATTTATAAAATGATTCTGCTGCGAACCGCTACGGGTGACTACATCCGCCCAATCTGTATACGTCTTGTTCCGATATATATCTTTGACCACCGGGCTATCTGCTCCCCAGAAATTCTTAAAGTTTGCCTCATCCATTTCCCATCTTTTCAGATCATCATCAGGGACCAAATAACGGAAGAAACGATAGTTCATCCACTGGTCACCACTCATAAAATCGGGCATATTGGCTACTGTCTTTACTCCATAATAGCCGTCGTAGCTTACTGTCGTTTTAGTAGTTCCCACGCTTCCTGCTTTTGTTGTGATCATCACCACACCGTTGGTAGCCCTTGAACCATAGATAGCCGTAGAAGAGGCATCTTTCAGGATATCTACCTTTTCTATATCCATCGGATTCAGAAAACCGGTATTGTCACAGACTACCCCGTCAATCACATACAATGGCTCCCCTCCTTTCAGAGAGCTCTTACCCCGGATCTGCATACTGAACCCGGCTCCTGCACGGCTGGAAGACTGGGAGATGTTCACTCCGGCCACTTGTCCCTGCAGACTTTCCATGACTGAAGTAGACCCTTTTGCTGAAATGGCCTCCGACCTGACACTTCCTACCGCACCTGTCAGGTCAGATTTCTTAACCACTCCATACCCAACAACCACGACTTCGTCCAGGATCTCGTTGTCCGATTCCAGAATAATGTGTAGCTGTTGCCGATCACCAACCTTGAGTTCCTGACTTTTATAGCCTATATAAGAAATGATAAAAACACCATCCCCATCCGATAGATCGATAGAGAAATTTCCATTAAAATCAGTAATGGTTCCTTGTGTAGTACCTTTGATCTGTATGGAAACCCCGATCAGCGGTTCGCCACTTTCATCTACAATTTGCCCTGTAACCGTACGATTCTGGCTGGACGATTCGTACGTCCGGGAATTTTCCTTTCCTCCTTCATTGGCAGCATCTGCAGGCATAGAGACACATACGAACCCTATAGAAAATACACCTATCAACCATGTATTCTTCAAAGAGCGGCTCCGGTGCACGATGCAGGAAGCCATCATTTGTTTACCTTGTTTTGTGTTTCTCATTCTTTTAAAGTTTAAAATTACTAATCGTCAGCCAATTTAGAGCATCCACTTTGTTTGCAGGTGGATTTTTTATCAGATGTACTGGAATAATTATCAGAAATGAAATAAACAGCGATTTTTATTAGTATATTAGTCACTGAAAACACATGAGTATAATGAGACCGACCCTATTCTGTTTGATGATCTTACTTCGTTTTTCCATGCCTGTTGCGGGCATGAATATACCTTATGCCTATTCCGTATCCTATTTTTCTGCAAAAAATGGAATTGAAGATGGATTGGTCAATGATATGATCCAGGACAGAAAAGGTTTGTTGTGGTTTGCTACATGGAGTGGTCTTTACCGATTTGATGGTTATAACTTTAAGCATTACCAGTCAGTTGCCGAAAATAAGGAAAGTCTGGGCAACAACCGCTTACTGAGTATACAAGAAGACAAATATGGCTATCTATGGATTGTAAGTTATGATTCTGCAACGTATCGTTTTCACCCGGATAAAGAATTCTTTGAGCTTCTTACCCATCCATCCCTGTCCGACAATGTCTACGATATAAATGTGTTACCCAATGGAGCAGTCTGGATTTTCTATTCGGAAGGTCACTGTATCAGAGTCACTACCAGACCGGAAGATCACTCTCTCGAATTTTATGAACCAGTCTGGGATAGCAGCGTAAAAGTAAACCAGGTATTTGCGGACTCGGAAAACAAAGAATGGATCCTGACAAATAAGGGTTTGTATGCTTTTTCTGACTCCACAGTCTCACTTATTATCCCAACAAGTGGTACGACAAACGAAGAAATTGCTTTTCATTCCATCAAAGAGAATAACAATGAACTGATAGCAGGAACCGATTCGGGAAGAATTTTTTATTATTCACAGACAGATCAGACGGTCACACAGAAACAACTACCGACTTCCGCTACAGTTATTTCCATTCAGAAACTCAATAATGAATGGGTATATGTTACTGATCTGGATGGCCTTTATTTCGACAACAGTATACACATCAATCACATAAACAGCAAACGGTTAAAAGACCCACAAATCCTATCTGCCCGGACCACAGAAAACGGACTGTTATGGCTTACCCATCCATGTCCCGGAGTAACCTGGTTCAATCCGTCTACCCGGAAACTGAATGATGTCTCCGGAAGGGACGAGAACAATGACCCTTTACATACGGATACGGAATTCTTTGCTTTTGAAGATGCGCATGGGGTCCTGTGGGTACATCCTAAAGGCGGAGGATTATCTTATTACGATGCGCAAAACGATATACTGATCCCATTCAATACCACCGAACATACTGTAAAATGGAAATCCAACGACCGTTGTTTTTGCGCATTCTCTGACAAACAGGGAAATCTATGGATGAGCACTCAGCTCAATCGGTTGAAACGCATCTCTTTCATGTCGGATCGGTTTCAGGTATATACACCCAATCCGGCAGATACGGATCTTCCGGAAAATGAGATCCGCGCGCTTTATATAGATAAAAAAGGAAGGATCTGGAGTGGCAGCAGAGATTCTCATGTTTCTATCTATGATACGCATTTCAACCTATTGTCACGATTTAAAGCCGGAAGAGTATATGCGATCACCGAAGATCATGAAGGGAATTACTGGCTTTCTACCAAAGGAGACGGGTTGATAAAAGCCCGGGAAACAACAGATGGGCATTTTCAGAGGACAAATTACAGGCAGGATGTCAATGACCCTTATTCATTGTCCAGTGATAATATCTACTATACTTTCGAAGATAGTAAAAAGAGACTATGGATCGCCACGTATGGAGGTGGCATACATCTTGCGGAAAAGAGGTCGGATGATTTTTTACGGTTTATCAGCGCAGCCAATTTACTGGCAGATTATCCCATTGGCAGGTTCAACAAGCTCAGACATATTACCGAAGACCATCAGGGAAATATCTGGATTTCTTCTACGGCGGGTATCTTACATATACCTGGAGATTTCCTGTCACCCGAACAAATGGTCTTTCACCCGATCTCTCACGAGTCAGGAAATGTCCAAAGCCTCAACTATAATGATGTGCACATGATTATATGTACACAAGACCAGCGTATATTTGCCGCTACTTACGGAGGTGGAATGAACGAAATTATTCCTGACGGGCACTTTTCTTTCCATTGCGTCCCATTCACGCACAAAGATGGATTGATTTCCGACATCGTCTACTCTGCCCAGGAAGATCCGGAAGGAAATTTATGGTTGGTAACCGCTGCCGGACTCATCAAATTCAGGGATTCCGAAAACCAGGTATTCTATCCGAACGACCACCTTGCCTTCAATATGCACTTCAGCGAAGGTATCAGTGTGACCGATGGAGAATTTATTTTTAGTGGTACCAACCGGGGGATCCTGTATTTTACTCCACAAAAGATGAAGCAATCTGAATTTTCGCCCCGTATATTCCTTTCCTCCATCTGGATCAACAATGAAGAACAAACACCAGAGGCACTTACTGTCAGTCTGGACAACAGTACCCAGATCACACTTCCCCCCAACAACCATTCCCTGCGGCTCGTCTTTTCGGCATTGGATATGACAGATACCGAGTATATACAATATGCTTACATGCTCGAGGGCTTTGATAGTTCTTACCGATTGATCGGGGGAGCCAGGGAAGCCCATTATACCAATCTGCCATGCGGGAAGTATACTTTCCGGGTAAAATCGACAAACAACGAAGGAGTATGGATGGACAATGAACGCCTGTTGTCTATCGAAGTACTCCCGGCTTTCACAGAAACCCTATATGCACGCATTGTTTTCGCGATACTCGTTGTAGGGCTATTTATAATCATTCTGTACGTGTTTACTGTTTTTTACCGCATGAAAGAGAGGGTCAGGAACGAAGAGTTACTGGCAGAACTTAAATTGAACTTTTTCACAAATGTTTCTCATGAATTACGTACTCCGTTGACGCTTATTTCCGGCCCGCTGGAGGTGATCCTGAAAGATAAAGAGCTGCCCGTGAAGTTTCAGAATACCCTTGCTCTTATCAAGAAAAACAGCGATCGGATGCAACGACTGGTAGGACAGATCCTTGATTTCAGTAAAATCCAGGGAAACAAAATGAAACTCAGTATACAGTGTACGGAGATCGTACATTTTACCAGAGAGATTGTCATGTATTTTACACCTCTTGCAGAAGAAAGAAAGATCAGACTTAACTTTACGACTGAAGTCTCCCCTATTTACCTGTGGATCGATACTGAGAAAATTGAAAAAGTGATCTTTAATTTTCTTTCCAACGCATTCAAATATACACCAGACAACAGGACTATATCCGTATGTATTTCCGAAACCAAAGAGACGGTTTGCATACAGATCACAGATCAGGGAGTAGGAATACCCAAAGAAAAACAACAAAAGATCTTCGAGCGGTTTGAGAATCTGTCACATAAGGACCAGCGCAACCTTCTTAGTTCCGGCATTGGCTTGTCACTGGCCAAAGAATTTATGGAGATGCATCAGGGAAGTATTTCTCTCCGGAGCGAGGTGGGCAAGGGAAGTACATTCTTTATCCATTTACTCAAAGGCAAAGAACATTATGCATGGGACACGGAGTATATCCTTGCAGATCCCGACCCGGATAATGAACTTTGTGTAACATCCGAAGATGAGGTTCGGGAACTACCCACCCAGACAGACTCATTAAACATATTGATTGTAGAGGATAACCCTGAACTGCGTCACTTCATCAAACAGATCTTCCGGAAAAAATATGGTATGATCGAAGCTATAGATGGAAAGCAAGGATTGGAAAAAGCCTTTTCTTATCTGCCTGATGTAATTATTACAGATATTATGATGCCTGTAATGAATGGCATGGAAATGCTGGAGGAACTCAGAAAAGACGAACGAACATCACATATTCCAGCTATTGTACTGACCGCAAAAGCGGATATGGACAGTATCCTGACAGGAATACGTACGGGAGCAGACGACTACATAACGAAGCCATTCAGTGTAAATTATTTACAGGAAAAAGTCAACAGCCTTCTCCTTCGCAGGAGAAAAATTCAGGAGTATTTTTACAATATCCACATCGCAGGAAAAGAGAGCGACAGAGAGACAGTTCCTCTATTATCAGAAAAAGATGCGGCATTCCTGAGTAAACTTGATGCAGTAATGACACAGCAGATAGGCAATGAAACATTGACCGTCGATGATCTGGTCAGTTATTTCACGCTAAGCCGCACTAATTTCTTCCACAAAGTGAAATCGCTTACCGGTGTCTCACCCGTCACGTATATCAAGGAAAAACGTATGCAGAAAGCAGCTATCCTGGTCAGGGAGAAGCAATATTCAATTTC
>DALZBD010000115.1:0-9401 GCA_031977515.1 Bacteroides sp.
TTCTTTTATTCCTGGAAGGGATAGAGACTTAACTTGTATAGAGAACAGATATTTTTCTCACATACTCTCTTCCCATTGAGACAAAATACTCAACGGATAGAGAATAAATACTCAATGGGCAGAGAATATATACTCACCCCGTTGAGTAAAAGTATATAGATATAAAAAAAGAGTGACCATTACTGATCACTCTTCTTATCTCATTCACATAGTTTCTTTATTTATCAGAAACTCATGAGCTTTTCAATTTCTTCAAACTCAGGACCCATGTTCAGGTTGTAGTATACTCTGTACAAACCTTGCAACCAAAGATCTTGCTGATCCGGTTTGAGCTGTCTTGCTTTCTCATAATACGGTTGAGCTTCCTTGTAGAACTCGCGGATCTGGCGCTGCTCTTCGTTGTATTTCGGATCGTTCATATCAGCAGTTGCCTGATCTGCAAAATCCTGAGCTTTTAGACAGTAGATAAGTCCGATATTGGAATATGCTTCTGCGTAGCTTGGATCCACTTCTATCGTTTTCTTGTAGAATTCAAGGGCTTTATCATAGTCTTTCATATTGTGATAAAGATACCCTTTCACATACAGATAGAATGTGTTGTTCGGATCTTTGGCAAGCATTTCATCGGCAAATGCCATCGCTTCGTCATACTTATTTTCGTTGCTGTAATAGTCGATCAGGTTTCCGAAGAAATAAGCATGATCAGGATACTTCTGTACACCTTCTTTCAGTGTTTCGATGAACTTGTCTGTATTCCCCTGTTCTTTGTATGAAGAAGCAAGGAATTCCATAGCATACTGCCCTACTTCCGGATCATTTACCGCATATGGAGCATACTTCTGAACGGCAGCATAGTTTTCTGTTTTTGCAGCAGCCAAAGATGCATAGTAAGCGATCTGAGGAAGTAATGTGTCATTTTGCGCCAGATTTTCTTTTGCAAACATCGGGTGTCCTGCTGCATCGATATAGGCACCAAAGAATTCCAATGCTTTGTTGCTGTCATCTTCGTTGAAGTATTGAATACCACCATTGATCAGGTTGGCACGCTCAGCCATCAGCAACGCTGCGTTGGGCTTACGGTATTTGTTCTTTATTTTACCCTTTTCATCAGGCACTTCTGCCAGATCATCGGCTTTATAATAATATTTGAACATATTCAGCACACTGTTGTATGCTCTTACCGTATCATAAGGCTGTTGCAGATAAGCCTTTTCCATCTCTTTTTCATTTATTCTTTTCTGAACGAATCCTGCTACATCCCATGTGGCCGGATCATTCTTAGTTTCCGGGTTTTCCAAAGCCGCATTGATCAGACTTTCAGCTTTTGAAAAATCCGGATTCACTTCGTTGGCAATACGTTTAGCATCTTTCACATTCTTCACTTGCGCGAAAGAGATGCTTGCAGCCATCAATAAAACCATCGAAAATACTACTCTCTTCATGATTGTTGTTGATTTAATAATTAATTATTTGTTGTCTATTCATTATTCTCATTTGCTTCTGTAATTTCTGTATCAGGGTTTTCGGGCAGATTATCCTCTCCCTCCAACAGTTCTTCTTCCACTTCGGAAGTCACTTTACATACGGAACCGATCTGGTCGTTTCTCTTTTCCAGGTTGATCAGTCGTACTCCCTGTGTGGCACGTCCCATGATGCGTACTTCAGACATCTTCAACCGGATGGTGATCCCGGATTTATTGATGATCATCAGGTCGTTATCATCCGTCACAGACTTAATGGCGACTAATTTACCGGTTTTTTCCGTAATATTCAAAGTTTTTACTCCTTTTCCGCCACGGTTGGTCTTGCGGTAATCTTCGATCTCGGAACGTTTTCCATATCCCTGCTCGGAAACAACCATAATAGATTCTGTTTCAGGATCTTTGATGCAGATCATTCCTACCACTTCATCCTGGCCGTCTTCATCGAGGGTCATACCACGAACTCCGGTTGCCGTACGTCCCATGACACGAACTGCATTTTCGTGGAAACGGATCGCGCGGCCATTGCGGTTGGCAATGATAATGTCATTGTTTCCATTCGTCATACGTACTTCAATCACGCGATCGTCTTCACGGATCGTGATGGCATTTACCCCGTTCTGACGCGGACGTGAATATTGCTCCAGAAGCGTCTTTTTGATCACCCCTCTTTTGGTACAGAATAATACGTAGTGGCTGTTGATAAATTCTTCATCTGCAAGGTTTTTCACACGCAGATAAGCATTTACAGCATCATCCGACTCGATGTTCAGCATATTCTGTATCGCTCTTCCTTTGGAATTCTTACTTCCTTCCGGGATCTGATATACCTTCAACCAGTAGCATCTACCCTTCTGAGTAAAGAACAACATGGTGTTGTGCATGGTTGCCGGATAAATATGTTCTATGAAATCTTCGTCTCTTGTATCCGTACCTTTCGACCCTACTCCACCTCTGTTCTGAGCTCTGAACTCTGCCAATGGGGTACGTTTGATATATCCCATGTGAGAGATGGTAATGATCATTTCATCGTCGGCATAAAAATCTTCAGGATTGAACTCTTCCGATGAATAAACGATCTCAGAACGGCGTGCATCCCCATATTTGGCTTTCACTTCCAGCAATTCATCCCTGATCACCTGACGACAGGTCTCTTCGTTAGAAAGAATTTCTTCCAGAGAAGCAATATGTTTCATGATCTCGTCGTACTCAGCGTGTAGCTGATCCTGCATCAGTCCTGTCAGTTGGCGGAGACGCATTTCTACGATAGCACGTGCCTGTATATCTGTCAGCTCGAATTTTTCGATCAGGTTTGTAATGGCTTCATTGGGCGTCTTTGCAGCCCGGATGATGCGTATTACTTCATCTATATTATCGGAAGCAATGATCAGACCTTCCAGAATATGTGCGCGTTCTCTGGCTTTGCGCAGGTCATACTCTGTTCTACGGATCACTACATCGTGACGGTGTTGTATGAAGTATACGATCATGTCACGCAGATTCAGGGTTTTCGGACGACCGTTGACCAGGGCCACATTATTTACCCCGAAAGATGTCTGTAGGGCTGTCATTTTGTACAGCTTGTTCAGGACAACGTTGGCATTGGCATCTCTTTTCACGTCGATCACGATGCGCATACCTTCGCGGTCCGATTCGTCGTTGGCATTGGAGATACCTTCCAGTCTTTTTTCATTGACCAGATCGGCAATGGCTTTGATCAGCTCTGCCTTATTTACATTATAAGGAATTTCAGTGACAACGATCTTATCGTGATTCTGTCCGGTTTCGATCTCTGCTTTTGCACGCATCACTACCCGGCCCCTACCGGTCATGAATGCTTCACGCACTCCACTCATGCCATAAATGTAACCACCGGTCGGGAAGTCAGGAGCTTTCACATATTCCATTAATTCCTCAACGGTGATATCTGAATTGTCCAGGTAAGCTTCACAAGCCTCAATGACTTCAGAGAGGTTGTGAGGAGGCATGTTGGTTGCCATTCCCACAGCAATACCGGAAGCTCCATTCACCAACAGGTTGGGAATGCGTGTAGGCATTACTTTGGGCTCTGTCAGCGTATTATCGAAGTTGGCGGTAAAATCTACAGTCTCTTTATAGAGATCCTGCATCATTTCTTCTCCCAACTTGTTGAGACGGGCTTCGGTGTAACGCATCGCTGCCGGACTGTCGCCATCGACAGAACCGAAGTTACCCTGGCCGTCTACCAACGGATATCGCATGGCCCATTCCTGAGCCATACGTACCATGGCAAAATATACGGAAGAATCTCCATGGGGATGGTATTTACCAAGAACTTCCCCTACGATTCTGGCTGATTTCTTATAAGGTTTATCGGATGTATTGCCCAGTTCCATCATCCCGTACAGGATCCTACGGTGAACAGGCTTGAAACCATCTCTGACATCAGGAAGAGCACGGGAAACTATAACCGACATAGAATAGTCGATATAGGATGACTTCATCTCCTCCTCGATGTTGATTTTTATAATTCTGTCTTGTTCAAGCATTTAAAAAGAATATTAATTATACATTTATGGTTCAACAAAAACCACGCTAAATTACTACATTTCCATGACATACGAAAGTTTTTCGGGAATAAACTTTTTTGCTTTTTTCATCGGAGAAAAATGGTGTTTTTTTCGGTGAAATATCACGCTTAAAAGTACTATATTTACCCTTTTCTCCGTGTGGTATCATAAAATAATGTATAGGTGTGTATAGGTTTGTTATTTTGCACTCCGCATACTCTACTAATGGGTGGTATTATACGAAAAAAGCTGATATTCAACTCCGTTTACCGTAATTATTTAGATATTATTAAATTGTATAATGAAAAATGGCATAACATTTGTAGAATGTGATATAGAAATAATAAATAGAATTAATTTATAACGGCGCAAACTGAATTATTAGTTATATTTGTGTTATCAAATAACCTTAATTAGAAAAAGGAGTATAAAGAAGTATGAACAATCAGTTCTCAAGAAGAGTATCCGATGTTATTGTATATAGCAAAGAAGAAGCAAACCGACTGAACAATAGTTTTATCGGTCCTGAGCACCTGCTGTTGGGATTGATTCGCGACGGTGAAGGAAAGGCCATAGAGATCCTCGAAAAGCTCAACATAGACTTGACTGAAATAAAGAAACAGATTGAGGGGACGATGAAAAAATATCAGGATGATATGTTGCTTCCGAATGCCGATATACCTTTATCGGAAAAGGCATCCAAAATATTGAAAATGTGTATTTTGGAAGCGCGCTTGTTACAAAACAGCGTAGCAGACACAGAACACGTCCTGTTGGCTATATTGAAGGACAAAAGCAATCTGGCCGCAGAAGTACTGGAAGAAAATAATGTGAACTACAGAGAGGTGCTCGAACAGCTTTCTCTGAAGCCCGATGTGAGTTCCGGACCCGGATTTACAGAAGACGATGACGATGAGGATGAAGATATGGGAGCTTCCGGAGGAATGCACCCGGAAGAACGTTATCAGGCGCAGACTGCTTCACGTAAAACGGCTAATGACACCCCTGTACTGGATAATTTTGGTACGGACATGACAAAAGCTGCCGAAGAAGGTCGCCTGGATCCGGTAGTCGGTCGTGAAAAAGAGATCGAACGTCTGGCACAGATCCTGAGTCGCAGAAAGAAAAACAATCCGATCCTTATTGGTGAGCCCGGTGTAGGTAAGTCGGCGATCGTAGAGGGGCTGGCATTGCGTATCGTACAGAAAAAGGTATCCCGTATTCTGTTTGACAAGCGTGTAGTGGCTCTGGATATGACCTCTGTGGTGGCTGGTACCAAATACCGTGGTCAGTTTGAAGAACGTATTCGCTCGATCCTCAACGAATTGCAGAAAAATCCGAATGTGATCCTTTTCATCGATGAGATCCATACCATTGTAGGTGCTGGTTCTGCTGCCGGTTCCATGGATGCGGCAAATATGCTGAAACCTGCTCTGGCGCGTGGAGAGATACAATGTATCGGTGCTACCACACTGGATGAATACCGCAAGAATATAGAGAAAGACGGTGCTCTGGAGCGTCGTTTCCAGAAAGTAATGGTAGAGCCAACCACTCCGGAAGAGACCTTGCAGATCCTGCGTAATATAAAGGAGAAATACGAAGATCATCACAATGTCAATTATACAGACGAAGCCCTGGTGGCATGTGTCAAGTTGACAGACCGATACATTACAGACCGTAATTTCCCGGATAAGGCAATTGATGCACTGGACGAAGCCGGTTCACGCGTCCATCTGACCAATGTAGCTGTTCCCAAAGAGATAGAGGAACAGGAAGCAATGATCGAAGATGCACGCGCAAAGAAGAACGAAGCTGTTAAACTTCAGAACTTTGAGCTGGCTGCCAGTTTCCGTGATAAGGAAAAAGAACTAAGCTCCAAGCTGGAACTGATGAAGGCGGACTGGGAAGCACACCTGAAAGAAAACCGCCAGACAGTGGACGAAGAAGAGATCGCCAATGTGGTTTCTATGATGTCGGGTATCCCCGTACAGCGTATGGCCGAAGCCGAAGGATTGAAACTGGCCGGCATGAAGGACAAACTTCAGGCAAAAGTTGTGGCTCAGGACCCGGCTATTGAAAAGCTTGTCAAGGCTATTTTAAGGAGCCGTGTGGGACTTAAAGATCCCAACCGACCGATTGGTACGTTTATGTTCCTGGGGCCGACAGGGGTTGGAAAAACCCATCTGGCGAAAGAACTTGCCCGGTATATGTTTGGCTCGACAGATGCCCTGATCCGCATTGATATGAGTGAATTTATGGAAAAATTCACGGTATCCCGTCTGGTCGGAGCGCCTCCGGGATATGTCGGATACGAGGAAGGCGGACAGCTGACGGAGAAAGTACGTCGGAAACCTTATTCCATTATATTGCTGGATGAGATTGAAAAGGCTCACCCCGATGTATTTAACCTGTTGTTGCAGGTAATGGATGAAGGGCGTCTGACAGATAGCTACGGACGGGTGATCGACTTTAAGAATACGGTGATCATCATGACATCCAATATCGGAACACGTCAGTTGAAGGAATTTGGTCGTGGTGTGGGCTTTGCTACCCAAAGTCGTGTAGATGACAAAGAATTCTCCAGAGGCGTGATTCAGAAAGCACTGAATAAATCATTTGCTCCTGAATTCCTGAATCGTGTGGATGAGATCATTACATTCGATCAGCTTTCTCTGGAAGCCATTACGAAGATCATTGATATAGAACTTCAGGGATTGTATGACCGCGTGGAAGCACTGGGCTATACACTTACCCTGAATGAGGAAGCCAAAGAATTCCTGGCTAAGAAGGGATATGATGTTCAGTATGGAGCACGTCCGTTGAAGAGAGCCATACAGACTTATATAGAAGATGGTCTGTCAGAGTTGATCGTCGGTTCTTCCCTGCAGGAAGGAGATACGATACAGGTTTCTGTGAATGCGGAAAAAGAAGAACTGGAAATGAAAAATGTTTCCCCTACTCTTGCACAATAATCACTGATTATAAAAATTACGTCAAAATGTCAGATCAAACCGATCTGGCATTTTTTTTGTTTTCAGGAGGCATATCATTCATTTTATTTAAAAGAAAATTTAAAATATAACAGAGTTATGCAAAAAGGTAATATTGGAGTAACCACGGAGAACATCTTTCCTATCATTAAGAAGTTTCTCTACAGTGATCATGAAATCTTCCTTCGGGAATTAGTCTCTAACGCGGTAGATGCTACGCAGAAGCTGAAAACCCTCTCTTCTCTGGGAGAATTCAAGGGAGAACTGGGCGATCTGACTGTACGTGTTTCTATCGATAAAGAGAAAGGTACGCTCACCATTTCAGATCGTGGTGTAGGTCTTACGGCAGAGGAAATTGATAAATACATCAACCAGATTGCCTTCTCCGGTGCCAACGATTTTCTTGAAAAGTATAAAAATGATGCCAATGCTATTATAGGACATTTCGGTCTGGGCTTCTATTCTGCCTTTATGGTGGCAAGTAAAGTGGAGATCGTCACAAAATCCTACAGAGAAGACGCACAGGCTGTGAAATGGAGTTGTGACGGTAGTCCGGAATTTACTCTGGAAGAGACTGAAAAAGCAGATCGCGGTACGGATATTATTCTATATATCGATGAAGAAAGCAAGGAATTCCTGGAAGAGCCGCGTATCAGCACGTTACTTAAGAAATATTGCAGTTTCCTTCCGGTGCCCATTGCTTTCGGCAAGAAAACAGAGTGGAAAGATGGCAAGCAGGTAGAGACGGATGAAGACAATATCATCAATACAACTACCCCTATCTGGACAAAGAAACCAAGTGAACTCACAGATGAGGACTATAAGAACTTCTACAGAGAGTTGTATCCGATGTCGGACGAACCGCTGTTCTGGATACATCTGAATGTAGACTATCCTTTCCACCTGACAGGTATTCTGTATTTCCCTAAAATAAAGAGCAACCTGGAACTACATAAGAATAAAATACAGCTTTATTCCAATCAGGTGTATGTAACGGACTCTGTAGAAGGGATTGTTCCTGACTTCCTTACGTTGCTGCATGGAGTGATCGATTCTCCGGATATTCCGTTGAATGTGTCTCGTTCTTATCTGCAGAGCGACTCCAATGTGAAGAAGATCTCTACTTACATCACGAAAAAAGTGTCGGATCGTTTGCAGTCTATTTTTAAGAACGACCGTCCACAGTTTGAAGAGAAGTGGAATGACCTGAAGATCTTCATCAATTATGGAATGCTTACTCAGGAAGATTTCTACGAAAAAGCGCAGAAGTTTGCCTTGCTCACAGATACGGATGACAAGCATTATACATTTGAGGAATATCAGACACTGATCAAAGACAATCAAACGGATAAAGATGGAAACCTGATCTATCTGTATGCAAGCAACAAAGAGGAACAATATAGCTATATAGAGGCTGCTGTCAACAGAGGATACAATGTCTTGCTGATGGATGGTCAGCTGGATGTGGCACTCGTAAGTATGCTGGAACAGAAGTTTGAGAAAGCACGCTTTACCCGTGTAGACAGCGATGTGATTGACAACATCATTGTGAAAGAAGACAGAAAAGGAGAAGCATTGCCGACAGACAAACAGGAAGCCCTTTCCGAAACATTCAAAAGCCAGTTGCCTGTTATGGAAAAGGTTGACTTCCATGTGACAACGCAACCTCTGGGCGAGCAAAATTCTCCGGTGATGATCACACAAAGTGAATACATGCGTCGAATGAAGGAAATGGCTAACATCCAGGCTGGTATGAGTTTCTATGGAGAGATGCCTGATATGTATAACCTGGTCCTTAACTCCGATCATCCGTTGATCAAACAGGTACTTTCCGACGAAGAGGCTACTTGTACAAAAGAAATAGAGCCTATTCTCAAAGAAATGGAAGAGATCTCCACGCGTCGTGAAGAGATTAAAAAAGACCAGGAAGGAAAGAAAGAAGAAGAGATCACAACGGCAGAGAAAGATGCGTTGAATGATCTGGATGGCCTGTACAATGATCTTCAGGACAAGAAAAAAGGAGTCTATGCTGCGTATGCGGCTAACAATAAAGTGGTTCGTCAACTGATCGACCTGTCTCTTCTGCAAAACAATATGCTGAAAGGAGAAGCTCTCAATAATTTTGTAAAAAGAAGTATTGAACTGATCTGATCTGTATATTTCTTTATACTCCATGACAGAAAGCATCCTTCCGGTCACCGGAAAGGGTGCTTTCTTAATTTATAGAAGCTGTTTTTTGATTTTCTGTCCTGGTTTATCGTGTATTTATTTGAACTATTTGTCTGGTATAAAAGCTTGTCCGGATTTTACTCGTTTGATTGTTTTTTAGAGGCAAAGTATTTCAGACGCAAATATGCGTCTCTACACGGATTGTGTTTTCT
>DALZBD010000116.1:0-9358 GCA_031977515.1 Bacteroides sp.
ATAACAGATTCTTTTTCATTGTTCCGGCTGTTTTTTAGAATACATACATGAGACTGATGGCCAGTTTGGTAGGCCCCCAATAGTTATAACTACGGCCTTTGGCTATCTGCTCACCACAGTTGCCACACTCGTACTGGTCGTACTTGATATGGGCATATCCCACACCGATATTGGCCTCGAGGTTCCAGTGCTTGCCCAGTATCCACTGATATCCATACGAAACACCTCCTCCGTAGAGGTTTCCTTCGTAGCGATTGTCCCGCAACTTGGTCCACATGCCAAACGGCATCTTCACACCACCTACATTAAACACTCCCACATGTCCGTGCAGTCCGACGAAATGTCCGTTAAACTTGTCACAAAACCAGTGACGCACCTCCGGTTGGAAGAGGAAATGCTTAAACTGTTTGCCATTGTCAAACTTCCAGGGATTGTAATTAGCATACAAATCCAGAGTGGTCTTAGACCCCAGTCCAAACTCTGTTGCCAGGTTGAAGGTTGTGGTAAAATCAGCAATCAGATTGCTCTTGATCGCTGCTTTCTGTCCATAGACCGCCCATGTACCACTGATCAGTAGCGCCAGTAGAAATAGAACTCTTTTTTTCATTTGAATTACTACATTTTTTAATGTTTGGTCACTGTCATCAGTAAACTGACAGTAACATTTATTCTCCTATCTATTCATTTTTTCAGTGTTTTCTTCCGTTTCTCTCCTGCCGGAAATATAAGTGGAATGCTTCTATGGAAACAGTCCTGCTACAGGCAAAAACCCTATCCCGTCTATCCTGAACACAGGGTATGGGAAGATCAGCTGCACACCCGGCACTCATAACCGGCACCCATAAAGGGATATTATACAACAACACAAAATTTGTCATTGTTCCCGCACTAAGAAATAACTTCATAATAAATGTTTTTTTAACGTGAATGAAAAGAACATCCTTAATTGACATTATGATAAGAAAAAGAAAGCTAAAACAGACAATTGACTTATTTTCGCACTTTTTGGTAACACCACCTGTCATCAAAAAGCCACTTCCGGAGAATAAGCAAGGAGCATTTTGAGTATTTATTCTTTTTATATACAGCAATAGCCTGTTTTCCTGGCCCATTGGACCAGTGACTGTGACTCATTGGACGAGTGACTGTGGCTCATTGGACGAGTAACCGTGAGCCATTGGACGAGTGTTCGTGGCAAACAGGTCGGAAAACTGTGAAAAAACACCCGGCAAACGATCGAAGAGACGGAAAAAGGACAACCAATAAGAGGAAATATGACCTAGAAAAGAAAAAAAGAAGATTTTTTCAAAATTACAATAAGATACTATTTAACAGAAAAAACAAACATATTAATCCCTACAGACAGATACTATCTACATGTATATAGTATTGTCCGAAATAACTTTCTTTTGGTATTTAGCTACCTTCAATTCCTTGAGATATTCAGGAGAGCTGTCTGATTATCCTTATATAAACGATTCTGAGCCATTTCATTTATCAATTTGTCATTTTGTTATTCAACAGGAAAAGAGTTCCGGATGTTTGTTCGGAAAGTAATACCACACATATTACTCTTACATAAGACCGGGCAACGTTGTGTGTCGGCAGACAGGTTTGTTCATGGTGCCCCTTCAAAGCTTCTTATTTTTTCCAACCTCAGGTTAGTAGGACAGACCGTTCAGTTGTATTAATTATAAAGGTTGCCACCAGACATACAGCTGCAGCCTCACCGATCATTCATAAACGACATATACATGAAAATCAATTCTATCTTTTGCGGATGCACGTTAGGATACCTGCTACTTTCCTGCACACCGCCACCGACAGATTATGCTTCCTATGTAAATCCATTCATTGGTACCGGAGGTCACGGACATACCTATCCGGGAGCGATCGTCCCCCACGGTATGATCCATCCCAGCCCCGATACCCGCATCCACGGATGGGATGCCTGTTCGGGGTATTATTACGAAGACACATCCATCAATGGATTTTCTCACACTCACCTGAGTGGCACGGGATGTGGTGATTACGGGGATATACTTATTATGCCTACTGTAGGCGTACAGCAGTGGTATCCGCTGAGTCCCGAAAGTCAGCAAACACCATACGCTTCGGCTTTTTCCCACGACAGGGAGATCGCTCAGCCGGGCTACTACGCTGTATTTCTGGAACGATACGGAGTAAAGGCCGAACTGACAGCCACCGAACGGGGAGCTATCCACCGCTATACTTTTCCGGCCAGTGAAGAGGCCGGATTCATTGTAGACCTGGATTATAGCCTACAGGGGCAACGCAACGAGCAGATGAAGCTGGAAGTGATCAGTAATACGGAAATACGTGGCAGCAAGAAAACTGCTTTCTGGGCTTTCGATCAGTATATTTACTTTTATATAAAGTTTTCCAGGCCCTTCAGCCATACACTTATTACCGATTCTGTGGTACCACCGGCCGGTGAAAACACTCCTATCCCTCAGGCTAAAGTCCTCCTGCATTTCCGCACCGCTCCCGACGAAGAGGTATTGGTGAAAGTGGGTGTTTCGGCGGTAGATACCGAGGGGGCCCGACGCAATGCAGAGAGTGAGATCACGGACTGGGAGTTTGACTCCGTACGCCGGCAGGCCCGGGAAAAGTGGAACAATTATCTTTCGAAGATCGATATCGAGACCGGAGACGAAGACAAAAAGACCATTTTCTACACCGCTCTTTACCATACGGCTTTCCACCCGAATCTTTTCACGGATGCCGATGGACGATACCGGGGTATGGACTTGCAGATCCATCAGGGAACCACTGAAGACCCTGTGTATACCGTATTTTCTCTATGGGATACCTTCCGGGCCTACCACCCTCTGATGACGGTCATTGATCCGGAAAAGAACGAAGCATTTATCCGTTCGCTGATCCGCAAACATCAGGAAGGGGGCATCCTCCCCATGTGGGAACTGGCCGGAAACTACACAGGCACCATGATCGGCTATCATGCAGTACCGGTGATCGCAGATGCATACATGAAAGGATACCGCGATTTTGATATACAGGAGGCCTACCAGGCGTGTCTGAAAACTGCCGGGTACGATACAACAGGCATTATTTGTCCTCCTGCCGTACTTCCTCACCTGGTACCTGCTGCCAAATACTGGAAAGATCAGATAGGGTATGTCCCCTGCGACAAAGACAACGAAGCTGTGGCCAAAGGTCTGGAATATGCGTATAACGACTGGTGTATCTCGTTATTGGCGGGAGAATTGGGGGATAGAGAAAACGAAATGAAATACAAAGAGCTGGCCGAAAGCTATAGATTCTATTTCGATCCGGAGACCCGGTTCATGCGCGGACTCGACAGCGAAGGAAATTGGAGGACTCCTTTCCACCCACGCTCTTCTACCCACCGCAACGACGACTACTGCGAAGGGACTGCCTGGCAATGGACGTGGTTTGCACCTCACCGGATAGAAGGTCTGGTAGAACTGATGGGTGGCCGGAAAGCATTCATCGAAAAATTGGACTCTCTTTTCATCGCAGATTCTGCTCTGGAAGGAGAACTTGTATCGGCAGATATTTCCGGACTGATCGGACAATATGCACATGGCAACGAACCCAGCCACCACATCATTCACCTGTACAATTATGTAGATCAGCCCTATAAGACACAGGAACTGGCAGACAGTGTCCTGCATACCCTTTACTTCAATGATCCCGATGGTTTGTCGGGAAATGAAGATTGCGGGCAGATGTCGGCCTGGTACCTGCTCAATGCCATGGGATTCTATCAGGTATGCCCGGGAGAGCCGATCTATTCCATAGGCCGCCCGGTAGTGGACCGTGCTACCATACGTTTGTCCCATGGAAAAACGTTCCGTGTGATCGTACGTAACAACAGCCGGCACAACAAATACGTCCGGTCGGTCAGGCTCAACGGTATCCCGCTGGAAAAACCCTTTTTCCATCACAGGGATATCACGGAAGGAGGGACATTAGAATTCATCATGACAGATAAAAGACCTGAATAAAACGCGATGTGAGGAGCACAGTACTATATATTATCCCATCGGCCAGCGCATTCCCCCACCGATCTATGCATTATCCCACTGACCAGCGCCTCGGAGAGGCAATATATCATAGCCCAGGGCAGAGTGAGTGTTTTGTAGCGATAGCGAAGAAACACGAAACGACACCCTGGGTGTACGATACGCCAACCAAGTGCGCCCCTGGAAGGGGCAGTACCCTGTTTGTGTGTACAGTACTGCCTCTGCGAGGCGCAACTGTCAGGTACGTTATGTATACCCAGGGTGGCCGTTCGGGCTGTATCGGCTATCGCTCCAACGCCCCTCACTCTGCCCTTTTGTCCCGGTTTATCGGGAGGGCTATGAATTGCTGCCCCTCCGGGGCGTATGCCGGTGGGATAATATATAGTACTGTATGCCTCTGACCCTATCATTCATTTTAACCCTTTGATATCTACTCTTATGAAATCAGTCAGACATTCGCCTATTGCCTGGGTACCCACAGTCTACTTTGCCATGGGACTGCCTTTTGTGGCACTCTCGATGGTATCGGTATTGATGTTCTCCGATCTGGAGATCTCCAATACACAAATCGCTTTCTGGACCTCTCTGATTATGCTTCCCTGGACGCTGAAACCCTTGTGGAGCCCTTTTCTGGAGATGTTCCGGACCAAGAAATATTTCGTGGTTCTCACCCAGCTGGTTACAGGTATAGCCTTCGCACTGGTAGCCCTCTCCCTGCCTCTGCCCGGATTTTTCGGATATGCCATCGCTTTCATGGGAGTGATCGCCCTGAGTGGCGCCACACACGATATCGCGGGCGACGGCATATACCTGACAGAACTCAACGCGGTGCAACAGGCTAAATACATCGGCTGGCAGGGGGCTTTCTATAATCTGGCCAAGATACTGACCAACGGTGGGCTTGTCTTCCTGGCTGGCGTACTCAAAACCACTATAGGCATCACGCAGGCCTGGATGACAATCATGTTGATGTGTGCCGCGATCATGATCCTGATCGGTCTCTATCACATCCGCATCCTGCCGGCTGGCGGTGCAGCCAGCGGAGAGATAAGGAATGTGCGCGACGCGATGCACTCTTTGTGGGAGGTGATTGTCTCTTTCTTCCGTAAAAAACACATCGCGCACGCCATCTGCTTTATCATTCTCTACCGCTTTGCCGAAGGATATGCCATGAAGATCGTCCCCCTCTTCCTGAAAGCTTCATTGACGGAAGGAGGATTGGGACTGTCTACCCAGCAGATCGGATTGGTCTACGGTACATTCGGGGCTGCGGCATTCGTTATAGGTTCTATCCTGGGTGGGTACTACATTTCTCACCGGGGACTCAAAAGATCCCTCGTCCTGCTGTGTTGCACATTCAATATACCTTTCGCTATCTATCTGCTGCTGGCGATCTGGCAACCGGCCGACCTGTGGCTCATCGGTACTGCCATTGTATGCGAATATTTCGGATATGGTTTCGGTTTCGTAGGCCTTACCTTATTTATGATGCAACAGGTAGCTCCCGGTAGACACAAAATGGCTCACTACGCTTTCGCCAGTGGCATCATGAACCTCGGAGTCATGATACCGGGCATGATGAGCGGCTGGCTAAGCGACTGGCTGGGTTATCGCAATTTCTTTATCTGGGTAGTGATCGCTACCATACCCGCATTTATAGCGACCCTGACCGTTCCCTTTACCCAACCCGAAAAATAATTGACCCGAAAGTGAGTAACGCATCACGTTCAGTTGTATTATACATAAACATTCAATCCTCTTTTATGATGAAGACCTTATCTATCCAGGGAAAACCTCTTCCCCGTATGCCATGGGAAGATCGTCCGGCGCAGAGCCGGGAAGTAATGTGGCGTTGCTCCTCCAACCCCATCATTGCACGCGATCTGCTTCCTGCTTCAAACAGTATATTCAACAGTGCGGTGGTAACCTTCGGAGAAGGGTATGCAGGCATATTCCGCTGCGACGATACCCATCGGCGGATGCGCCTGCACACCGGATTCAGCACAGACGGTCTGAACTGGCAGATCAGCGAAGAGCCGCTACAGTTCGAATGCGACGACCAGGAAATAAACAAGTGGGTATATGGTTACGATCCGCGCGTCTGCTTTATGGAAGACCGTTACTACATCACCTGGTGCAACGGCTATCACGGCCCCACGATCGGGGTTGCCTATACATTCGATTTCCGGACGTTCCATCAATTGGAAAACGCATTCCTGCCTTTCAACCGCAACGGTGTTCTCTTTCCCCGAAAGATAGATGGACGATTTGCCATGCTGAGCCGTCCGAGCGACAACGGGCACACTCCTTTCGGGGATATATTCTACAGCGAATCACCCGATCTGCAATTCTGGGGACGCCATCGCCATGTCATGTCGCCTGCTCCCTTCGAAGAGAGTGCCTGGCAATGTACCAAGATCGGGGCAGGCCCCATACCTATTGAGACCTCCGAAGGATGGCTGCTCATCTACCACGGTGTACTGGCCTCGTGCAACGGATTTGTCTACAGCTTCGGATCTGCCCTGCTCGACCTGGAGAAACCCTGGCAGGTGACTCACCGCTCTGGACCGTATCTGCTCTCTCCGCAACAACCCTACGAGTGTATAGGTGATGTCCCGAATGTGTGCTTTCCCTGTGCCTCGCTACATGATCCCGTGACGGGACGCATAGCGGTCTATTACGGCTGTGCGGATACAGTGACCGGCCTGGCATTCGGATACATTCCGGAGATCATCGAATTTACCAGACGCACCAGTATCATCGGAAAATAAGTATATATATTAACTGACACATCCCCCCTCAAGAGTATGAAAGAATCATTTCTGTTTGTATTCCTGTGCTGTACACTCTTTCCTGTCCCCGCAATCGGTGGACAGGAAAAGAGTCCGGCAGATTATGTAGATCCTTTTATAGGTACTACTAACTTTGGCACGACCCATCCGGGTGCTGTCTGCCCCAACGGTATGATGTCGGTGGTTCCTTTCAATGTAATGGGATCTGAAGACAACACATACGACAAGGATGCCCGCTGGTGGTCTACTCCTTATGAATATCACAACTGCTTTTTTACCGGATTTTCGCATGTGAATCTCAGTGGAGTGGGATGTCCCGAACTGGGGGCTTTGCTACTGATGCCCACTACAGGCACTCTGAACGTGGACTACCGGGAATATGGCAGTCGCTACAAAGACGAGCAGGCCTCACCGGGTTACTACAGCAATTACCTGACCAGCTATGATATTCTGACGGAAGTGTCGGCTACTCCACGCAGCGGAGTAGCCTGCTTCACCTTTCCCGAAGGAGAAAGCCACATCCTGATGAATCTCGGAGAAGGACTGACCAACGAATCGGGGGCTGTGCTACGCCGGGTAAACGACCGGGAGATCGAAGGGATGAAACTGTTGGGTACCTTTTGTTACAACCCGCAAGCTGTATTCCCCATCTACTTCGTCATGCGTATCAACAAACAGCCCCGGGAAAGCGGTTACTGGAAAAAACAACGTCCCATGTATGGCGTAGAGGCGGAATGGGATCCCGACCACGGCAGGTACAAACTCTATACCCGCTACCGCAAAGAGATAGCCGGAGACGATATAGGTGCCTACTTTACATTCGACACCCGGCCGGGTGAACAGATCGAAGTGCAGATAGGTGTGTCGTTCGTAAGTATAGAGAATGCCCGGCTCAACCTGCAACAGGAACAGCAGGAAAAAGACTTTCAACAGATACGTCAGGAAGCCCGCGATCGCTGGCACGAAGACCTCTCCCGCATCCTGGTAGAGGGAGGAAGCGAAGACCGGAAAAAGGTGTTCTATACCGCACTCTACCATGTCCTGATCCATCCGAATATCCTGCAGGATGTCAACGGCGAATATCCTGCTATGGAAAGCGACCGGATACTGACCAGCCGGGGCAACCGATACACGGTATTTTCTTTATGGGACACCTACAGGAATGTACACCAGCTACTCACTTTGGTCTATCCGGAGCGGCAAATAGAGATGGTACGCAGCATGCTGGATATGTACAGGGAACACGGCTGGCTTCCCAAATGGGAGCTTTATGGCAGAGAGACACTGACCATGGAGGGAGACCCGGCCATGCCGGTGATCACAGATACCTGGCTCAAGGGACTGCGGGATTTTGACATAGAACTGGCCTACGAAGCGATGTATAAGTCGGCCACGCTTCCCGGAGCAGAGAATCTGATGCGTCCCGACAACGACGATTACCTGGAAAAAGGGTTTGTCCCGTTGCGTGCGCCCTATGACAACTCGGTGTCTCATGCTCTGGAATATTACATCGCCGACTATGCGTTGTCTCTTTTGTCCGATGCGCTGGGCAGGAAGAAAGAGGCAGATTATTTCCGGAAGCGCTCGTTGCAATACAAACAGTACTACTGCAAAGAATATGGTACGTTTCGTCCCTTACTGCCCGACGGTAACTTCTATGCTCCCTTCGACCCGAGGCTGGGAGAGAATTTCGAACCGAACCCCGGTTTTCACGAAGGCAACGCCTGGAACTATACGTTCTATGTCCCACACGATGTACAGGGACTGGCACGGCTGATGGGAGGAAAAAAGTCGTTTATTGATAAGCTGCAACAGGTATTCGACAAGGGTCTTTACGATCCGGCCAACGAACCGGATATCGCCTACGCACATCTGTTTTCTTATTTTAAAGGAGAAGAATGGCGCACCCAGAAAGAGATCCGCCGGTTGCTGGATACTCATTTCACAACCGCACCGGATGGAATCCCCGGCAATGAGGATACAGGGACCATGTCTTCCTGGGCCATATTCAATATGATAGGATTCTATCCCGACTGTCCGGGCAAGCCGGAGTACACATTGGTAACCCCGGTATTTGACAAAGTAACCATACGCCTGGATCCCCGTTGGTACAAGCGTGAACACCTCGTTGTGCAATGCATCCGTGCTCATCCGGAACAAATTTATATAGATCGTGTAAGGTTACATGGAAAGGATTACGGGAAATTCCGCATCAGCCACCAGGAACTGGTAGACGCGGGGACCCTGCAGATTTATACCAGGTAGAAGTTTTTTTCAGGTAGGTTTGAGATAGGTCTCAGGAAAACAAAGAGGGTGTATCAACCGCCTGGGGTGAGTAATATATCGCCACCCCGGGCGGACTATGTCATTTAACCTGGTAATTAATTATATGGTTTGTATTCGACCCCGCTTGTTTGTATCTGATCCCACTTGTTTGTACCCGACCCCACTATTCTACGCCTCGGAGAGGCAATATATCATAGCCCGCCACCCTGGGGTGCGAGGCGCACAGCCAGATGCGCCCCGAAAGGGGGC
>DALZBD010000117.1:0-9321 GCA_031977515.1 Bacteroides sp.
GAAATTGAGAAACTTACAGGCAACCAACTCGACAAAATCCTTACCACACTTATCAACAGTGGAGTAAACAAGAAGGAAGTAGATAATCTGATGACTAAGGTACAAGCATCTACAGACAAGAACAAGACTCTGATAGAAATGATGCATAAGAGTGAAACGATCCGTAATGCTATACTTAGTATAGTAAAGAAAATTAAATAAGTAACTGTTTATTTGCCTGTTATCTTTTTTGTTCATTCTGAACAGACAAAGACAACAGGCATAACCAAACAATTGTCCCTTATCAATCGGGATCTTCCTGAAAACTATTTTACCATTTTATATATTTCACTTCCGGCCAGCAGGAAAGCTCCTACCCCATACACATCCGTGGCATCTTTCCCGGCAGCTTTGGGGGCTGCTCCTACAGGTTGTATAAATCCCAGTTTGCCATCGGCATGCACGGAGTTCACCAACGAACGCCATCCTTTTTCCAATACAGGCATATAGATACGCCTGGGCAGCAATCCGTTGCGTATGCCCCAGGCCATACCGTAGCAGATAAATGCAGAGCAGCTATTCTCCGGCATATCGTACGAGTCGGGATCCAGCAAACTGGTGCGCCAGTCACCGCCGGGACATTGTACGGCAGCCAGTGATGCAGCCAGTTCCGTAAACAGGCGAATGTAATATGCGCGGCTCTCGCATTCCAAAGGCAGGTTGTCGATCACCAGCGGCAGTCCGGCATATACCCATCCGTTGCCACGTCCCCAGAACTGCTTGGCTCCATTTTTCTCTTTCAGCCCGATGCGCTTGTTGTCCCGGTAGAACAAATTGTTCTCCCGATCGTACAAAGAGTCTACACACTCTTTGTACTCCTTGTCCATATATTCCAGATAGATACTTTCTCCGGTCATCCGATACAAAGCCGCGAATACAGGAGGAGCCATAAAAAGGGCATCACACCACGACCAGCGTTCCAGAGTACCCACCGGATCGGTTTTCACCAGAGGCGCTTTGGAGGGGTGATTGGCGATATAGTATGCACGCTCCATCACAGGTTGCAACATTTTCTGGTCTCCACTGCGCAGATACATTTCAATAAATGCCTGTCCTACACAAATATCATCGGCATGATACACCCGATCCCACATATTCCAGCGATGAGCCTCTCCTATCTCCTGTACGAAGTCGTAACACGACTGGTTGCCCGAGGTCTGCCCCCACTCCGTCATTCCACGGTAGAGCGCTCCATTGGTCCAGTCGAGCGGATGGTGCTTCACTTCACCCTGATGACTGATCTGCCACGCAGCTACCGAGTTACAAACCTTCTCTACCTCTTTCTTTTTCATCTGTGGTGAGAACTGAGCATTCGCCTGGCTCACTCCCAGCAGAAAGATTACTAACCATACTGTTTTTTTTCCTATTCTCATATTATATATATGTATGCTTGTGTATATATTCTTTTTGATTCTCTTCAACTATTCCGGAAAATGCTCTCACTTCCTACTCCACGACTAAAGGAGTTACATTCTTGTCCGCTCCGGGATAACCGATATTCTGGTTGATCCTTCCGCGGGAGTTAGAAGCAATCGCATTCTCCGGCACCGGCCACAACACATGGTAGGGTTTGATGATATACGTATTTATTCCATTGTGATTAATAGCCTCCCTGTAGAAATTATTTCGCGTCATCATCCGGTCGTGATAGTAGTTCCTCTCAGAAAAAGTAGCCAGACTATATCCCTCTTTGTTCTGTTCGGCCAGCATGTAAGAGACACGTGTCAGTTCCGATTTACGAGGCTCTTCGAAGAAAAGTTCTCTCGCACGCTCGTCCATGATATAGTCAATGGTCACCTGACTGGTGGCAGTCAACGGAGTCGCATTGGCTCTTGTTCTTACCCGGTTGATATCTGCCATAGCTTTCGCCAGATCTCCTTTCCAGTAATAGGCTTCCGCACGCAACAGGTAGGTTTCTGCCACACGGAACACATACCAGTTGGTATATCCTCCCTGTGGAGTATCAGGACGACTGTCTTCCGGCACAAATGTTTTGTAGTGCATCATCGGACTCCAGGCATAGATCGTATCCACACAAAACTCCTTTTGCAAAGGTTGACCGTAGTAGGCAGATGCCGGATTGTTGTAGACCATATCTTCCATATTGAGCCAGTTGGGAACAGAATGCCGGTAGTCTGTATCCGAATCCCATATCTCATAATTGAAATAGTTGCTCGTACGGATGCGCGCGATCCCTCTTCCTACCTCTCCGATCTGTGGTTGTCCTTCCGCTTTGTCCATCGTACCTCTCATTCCCGACGGATCATTGATGGTATTGGAATTCCACCAGCAGGGTACCAGATCTCTCATGCGGTAAGATCCTGTGGTGGTTCCTCCTTCCGTGAGTAGCTTGTCTTCTACAATAAGGATCACCTCTTTGTTGGAAGCACTGTTGATGTTGTCACGCCAGAACAGGTCGCTCACAATATTATAATAAGAATCACCGGCCCGACTGCCGAAGCGATTTTCCATCAGCCCATACGCCGGATTGTCGATGATGGCAGAAGCAGCTGTCACGGCTCCGTCAAAATCACAGCAGGCCAGACACACTTTGGCCAGCAGATGATACCCTGCCGCACGATTCACTGCTCCGTCGGGTGCCTGCTGAGGAAGATGCTTCACTGCAAAACTAAGGTCACGGTTGAGACGATTCAGAATACTCTTGCGGGTATGCGAATAAAAATCCAGTTTCGCACTTGCCACTTCACCGTCGATAAAAGGAACATCACCAAACTGATGCACCAGTTTGTAATACCAGTAGGCGCGGTGAAAAAGTCCTTCTGCTACCACCCGGTCACACTCTTCTTCTGTGATCAGTGTGGTTTCCTGTGCTCTGGAGATCACCGTATTTGCCATCTGGATCGCTTTAAATCCTTCCGTCCAGAACGTACCCATCTGCGAATCGCCATAGGCACCCGGTTTCAACTGGATCTCAAAATTCTTGATAGTCTGTGCCACGATATTACCTGCCACAGCCACATCGGAAGTCATCAACTCTGTACAAGCGTATCCTTTGTTGCCCAAAAACTCCGGACGCATCATCTTCCGGCAGGAGATCAACGCTCCCTCCAGCCCTTCCATATTGATCAGGGTATTCTCGGGGGAATAATCAGAAAGAGGATCTGGCTTCAACCAATCGTCACACGATACTACTGCCATGCCGATACACGCTGCCAGCATGACTTTTCCGAGAGACTGGAATAACATATTATTTTTCATATAAGTATTATTTTATAGACTGTTTTTTATTTCCTGAGACGCAAGGTATTGCGTCTCTACAAGTGTATCATTTTCTTTCACACATCTTATCCCGGCTTTTTTACAGGGTGAAGTTCAGACCCAGTGTATAGGTGCGGGGAGCAGGCGACAAAGACTCCGGATCCCAGTAGTTCCACTTGGTGATCACCAGCGGATTGGTGATATTCAGATACACTCTGGCATTGGTAATACCCACTTTAGCCAGGGAGGTCCGGGGAAAACGATAGGCCAGCGAGACCTCCTGCAAGCGCACGAAAGAGCGACTCTCGTATACGCTGAACGAAGGAGATTTGGTATTCGAACAGAGGCGGGCATACTTATTGGTCGGATTGTCCGGTGTCCAGTACTCGTATTTATACGCATTGATACGATCGTAATAGTAGTCCGTAGGATGCGAATAATGACTGTTCGATCCTTTATTACCCAGATCGGAACGAATAAAGAAAGAAAAGTCAATGCACTTGAACAATTCAAACGTATTGCCTACACCAAACGAGAAACGAGGTCTCTTGTGGCCCTGGAACACTTTATCGTCTTCCGGCAGGTACTGATAGTCTCCGTTCACATCCAAAATCTTGTAGTCGCCCGGTTCTTTGCCATACAAAGCAGCCTCTTCACGTTCGTTTTCCTGCCATACACCAATTATCTTATAGTCATAGATCTCATCCAGTGAACGTCCGATGTACCATCCGTTTTGTATGTCATCGTCTTCACGTTGTCCAATCACATTTCCCTGTGCATCCAGCACATCTACCATCTCCCCATACAGATGGGCTATGCGGTTGCGGTTCAGGGAAGCAATGAAAGAAGAACTCCAACGCAGTTTATCCGTATCTACGTTGACAGAATTGAGAGATACTTCAAATCCTTTGTTACGCACCTCACCCAGGTTGCTGGTCACACTGGTAAATCCGGTTATGTCGGGCAATGCGCGACTCAGCAACAGATCTTTGGTAGACATGGTGTAAAACTCCACCGTACCACTCAGCCTGTTGTTGAAGAGGCCAAAGTCTACTCCCAGGTTATATGCTTCCGTACGTTCCCACTTCAGGTCTTTATTGGCCAGAGTCTGCGTATAGATCCCGATCACCGTATTGCCGTTGTGCAGATACTTTTCGCTGTTCAGATTGGCAAGTGCAGCATACCGACCGATACTCCGGTTACCGTTGATCCCCCAGGAGAAACGCAGTTTCAGGTTATCTACCCAATGGGCACCCTGCATAAACTTCTCTTCATTCATTCTCCACCCGAATGCCAGAGCAGGGAATGTAGCATACGGATTGCTGGAACCGAATGCCGAATATCCGTCTCTGCGCACGGAAGCTGTGATCAGATAACGATCCATCAGCCCGTAGTTTACACGAGCCATCATGGCATTTCCCGTATCTACCGCATCGTTGCTGCTGACTGTCGGATTGGTACCGTTGCCGATCCCATGCCATCCCAATGCTTCGGAAGGAGTGATATTCGAATTAGACATATTATCTGTCCACAACTGATTCTTCTCCAGGTTGAAAAGCAGAGTCACATCTACCCGGTGAATGTCTTTGAATGTACGGTTCCAACGAAGTATGTGGTCCATCATCCAGGAGTGATAGCTGTTGTTGCGACGTACTGCCTTGCCACCGTCTTTCTCACCTGCCAGACTGGTAGAAGGGTCGAAGTAGTGGTTTTTGTTCCACTTGTTGTAGTCGGAGTAGCTCATCTCATAGACAAAACCCAGAGGCAAAGTCACCTTTCCGGTAATAGTCGCATGGAATGTCTGGGTCACATGGAAACGATCCCGGTCCTGATAGGCACCAAACGGGTTGGTACTCATGTTGTCATCGTTGGGATAGAATTTCAGCGAACCGTCTTCGTTGTACTTGCTGCCCCAGGGACTGGCTTTGATCGCTGCTGCCCAATCTACTTCGTCTACACTTTCGTCGCGGGTAGCGTAGTGAGATTGCAGACCTATTTCGAGCCAGTTGGTCACTTCTGCTTTCAGGTTCAGACGCGAACGCACAGTGGTAAACTTATCCCCCTTTACAATACCCTGATTGAGGATACTTCCCAGCGACCAGTAATAAGAGATCTTATCTGTCTTTCCCGACAGGCTCACATTATAGTCCTGACGGAAAGCATTTCTGAACGCCTGACTGTACCAGTCGGTTTCATTTCCATCGATGTAGTTCTGTATCTCTGTCGTGGAAAATGCCAGACGGTTGAGCCAGATCTCTATCGGATTGACTTCTAAAGAAGCTCCTGAATATCCAAGCCATGTAACCAGATCTACCCCCGCAGGCAGAGAATTGGGATTGCTGAAATAACCTTCCGGACGAGTCGGATTGTTTCTCATCTTCTCATCCTGACGCATTTGTATATACTCCTGACCGTTGAACGGACGCTGGTTGCGTGTAAGGTTGGATATACCGATCTTGGTATTAAAAGTAACTATCGGCTTTCCCGATCTTCCCTGACGGGTAGAGATCACCACTACTCCCGACGCCGCACGCGATCCGTATACTGCCGCGGCACTTCCGTCTTTCAGGATATCTATCGACTCAATGTCATTGGGATTGATGTCTTCCAGATCCCCGTTGAAGATCACACCATCCAATACGATCAGCGGTGAGTTGCTTGCATGGATAGATTTCTCACCACGGATCAGCAACGAGCCTCCTCCTTTGGCTGAGGTTCCCATGCCAGCAGAGAATCCGGCTACCGTACCTCTGAGCAGTTCCGAGACACTGGTCACCGACTGTGTATTGTCTTCCGTACTGATGCGCGTAATAGCTCCCGTCAAGTCCTTTTTCCGCGCCGTACCGTAACCTACTATAATCACTTCGTCCAGTTGTGCCACATCTTCTTTGAGTTCTATTTGTAAGAAAGTGCGTCCGTTGACAGGCATTTCAAGGGATTGATAGCCCACAAAAGATACAATCAGTACCGACTTATTATCCGGGACCGGAATCTGAAAAATTCCATCCAGGTCTGTGATCACTCCTCCGGGAGTACCTTTCAGTTGTACGGTAGCACCGATGATCGGTTCGCCTCCCGATTGTACATTTCCGCTTACCTGTATTTGCTGAGCATACATACAGGTAACAGGTATCATCAAGCAAAGAAACATCCATAGTTTCCTGCTCCATAGGTTCTTTTCTTCGCATTTCATAGTATACATATTTAAAAATGTTTGTGTGGTTTATACATCTTAACATCAGGGTTTAATGGCTTTGTCTATTTTTACATCCGGATCTCCGCTCCAGATCTTCTTACCTGTCCAGGGAGCTTCCGGAGAATTCCAGAAGTCAGACTCCGGAGACAATCCCAAGGCCACAAATGCAGCTGTACAGAGGTAAAGGCTTCCGGTAGAGATGTATCTCTCGGCCAATACCGGCTGATGTCCGGCAAAACCTAGTGTGAGCCAGCCTTTTTCATCAAAGTTGCCATCGACCTCCATGTGTCTGCGCACTACGGCTGTCAGCCCGCAACGTACCTGTGCCCCACTGACACCCTGGGGAAGCATATCCAGCAAAGCAGCCTGAGAAAGTACCTGAAAGCATCCAAACCGATACACAATGGATCTTCCGATCACAGGATAAGTTCCGTCAGGTGCTATCATCCGCTCCATTTGCTCGGCATAGCGGGTAAAGCGTGCGCATTCCAGTTCATAAAATTCATGCTCGCCTTTGCCATGCTTCTGCATCACCCGCAATACGTCCAGCATCATCGGGTGTATCACATAACTGTTATAGTAGTCCATGTGAAAGTGTGCACCATCGCCGTACCAGGCATCTCCCTTGTACCACTCCTTGAAGCGCATCAAGGCATAGTCTACCGGTTTCGGATTCCAGTCGCCGGTAAATTCCAGCAAAGCGGCCTCTACCGTGGCAGAGAAAAGCAACCAGTTGCTCTCCACAGGTTGTATCTTACGGATCTCCTGCATAGCATCCAATACATGGTTCTTTGTCTGTTGAGACAGGTTTCCCCAGATCTGCCTCGGTGCCCGCAGCAATCCCTGACAGAAAAAAGCGGCATCTACCAATGGCTGACGGGTCACGGTAAAATTGAGATAGTCGGGAGATTGCGGGTCAAATCCATGTTCGATGGAACGCACCATCAGGTCGATATACTTCGCCCGTAGTTTTCCCTCCGCATCCGTACCAGGCCCCAGTTCCAGCCACGGGGCCATACCGGCCAGAAGTCGCCCCAGTGCTTCAAGGTGTGTAGTACGGGCATTGGGTGGTTCGGGCACACCGGAGAGAGTCTCCACAGGCATTTGAAGTCTCAGCTTACCCTGGTTCATATTCACCAGTACCGGATCGGCAATCTTCGTCAACGTGCTCACCCAGTAAGCCCGGTCGGCTTGTCCTCCCGTAGTCTGCTGCCCCCAAACCGGTGCAAACAAGCCACTATATAGAAGTAAAGCTGTAAAAACGATAATTTTATTTTTCATGGTTCTTCTTTTATAAAGGTTACTATTTATATATGTAAAGTCTGTTCAGTTCGTGTTCGTTTCTTTATGTAATCCTCCCTATAAGCCAATGCCTTTCAGTTAAGGAAAATTCCTATTCCTTGTGTTCTTCCAGATCCCACTGTCCAGCGCCTCGCAGAGGCGTAGGACAGTGGGACAAGTCGATCTTATGCTATTTATTTTCTAACTGAATGACACTATCCTATAAGCACAAGGGCTATTTCTGTATACTAATTATCAACAGGAATTACTTCAACGTTCCCTGACGTTAATCATCAGACAATGGCCATGACCGTAGAGAATAATCGTAATTGACTTCGTCGACCGTTGTGTTGACTTCGTCGATCTTCGATTCGTAAATCCATAAATCTGTAAATCCCTTTATTCTTTCAGGAAACTATCTATAGGCAACTGATCCCCGCCAAATGCCTTCATACTACTCCAGGGTTGTACGTTCTCTGTCCAGAAAGGATGAGAAGCAGGAAGCCCCAGGGGTATAAAGCCCACCGAACAGAGATACACACAAGGTGTAGAAAGATAAGAATCTCCCATCTCCTTTTGCTCACCGCAAACCCCGATGGTTAACCAACCTTCCTCATCAAAAGTTCCCGGTTGCTCGTACAACCTGCGGATCACAGCCGTCAGTGCACCACGAACCTGTCCGCGACTCACCCCTTCCGGCATTCTGTCAAACAGAGCCGCTCCACCCAACACCTGAAAAGCAGCATTGCGATAGGCTACCGAACGCCCCAGTACGGGATAACTGCCATCCGGAGCGATCATCCGCTCCTGTATAGCTGCATAACGCACATACCGCTTCCACTCCTTCGCAAGAAATTCCTGATAGGCAGTATCGTGCTCCACATAGATCTGCAGGCACTGCAACAGCATCGGATGGATCACATAACTGTTGTAGTAGTCCAGATGAAAGACCTGCCCGTCTCCATACACTCCGTCCCCTTTGTACCATCCATCGTGTGCATCCAATGCTCTTTTCACGATCTCCGGTTCCCATTCACCAGAAAAGACCTTCAGTCCACATTCCACCATAGCAGAAAAAAGCAGCCAGTTGTTGTTACCGGGCTTCATGGTACGGGTAGACTTCCATTGCTCGGTCAGCCGAAGGCGGGTGGTCTCGTCCAGATTGCCCCAAAGCTGATTGGGAGCATGAAAAAGCCCCTGGATCAGAAAAGCGCTGTTTACCAGTATCTGTCGGGTAGCTGTACTGTTGAAATAATCTCTGGCCTGGGGATCTACCGAATTGGCCAGTGCGCGACACGACAGATCAATATAGGTGCTTCTGAGTTGTCCTTCTTTCGTCTCGTCCGGACCAAGTTCCAGCCAGGGAGCTATACCGGCCAGAGTACGTCCGAAAGACTCCATGTGTGTGACAAACTCCCGGCTGCTGGACTGAGCGGAAGAAGATCGACCCACAGGAATGCTGTTTTTCAGATTGTCTTCACTCAGGTTGCGCAATACCGGATCGGCAATTTTGATGAGGGTCTGTATCCAATATGCCCGGTCTTCTTCACCAGAGGAAGAAGCAGCCCGAAGAAAGGGGAAAAACA
>DALZBD010000118.1:0-9305 GCA_031977515.1 Bacteroides sp.
AGCTGAAGCCTGCCAGCAGAGAGAATCTCAGGAGCGTCAGGAGAGGGAAAGAAGAGAAGCCGAAGCCCGTAAACAGAGAGAAACTCAGGAGCGTCAGGAAAGGGAACGAAAGGAAGCTGAAGCCCGTAGGCAGAAAGAAGCTCAGGAGCGTCAGGAGAGGGAAAGAAAAGAAGCTGAAGCCCGCCAGCAGAGAGAAGCTCAGGAACGTCAAGAGAGGGAAAGAAGAGAAGCCGAAGCCCGTAAACAGAGAGAAACTCAGGAGCGTCAGGAAAGGGAACGAAGGGAAACTGAAGCCCGTCAGCAGAGAGAAGCTCAGGAGCGTCAGGAAAGGGAACGAAGGGAAGCTGAAGCCCGCCAGCAGAGAGAATCTCAGGAACGTCAGGAGAGGGAAAGAAGGGAGGCTGAAGACCGCAGACAACGAGAAGAACAACAGCGCAACAGCAGCCGTGCTTCTGACAGTGGAAGCAGAGGAAGTGGCCGATAAAAGAAACTATTTACCAATTAAATTATATATGTTATGAAAAAAGTAATATTGTTATTCGTTTTGGCCGTATCATTTATGGCATGTGAAGGTCCTATGGGACCCTCGGGATTGGATGGACGCGATGGTAAGGATGGAAAAGATGGCAATGGGACAAACTGGGTCAGCAGATCTTTTACCATATATCCTCATGAATGGGAGTTGGTGGGACAGTCCGGTGAATTGAATTCTTATTTTGTGGTAGATAAGAAATTCCCCGAATTAACCTATGAGATCTATAGGGAAAGAGCTGTAATCGCGTATATAGAAACGGCGGATGGTGTCAAAAACGGTATGCCTTATGTGTTGCACAAAGGAGAATCAGGTGATAAAGGAAACGAGTTTATATGGACCCAGACGTATGACTTTGATTATTCCGAGGGCTGGGTCGGTTTTTACCTGACATATTCTGACTTTAATACACAGGTGGAACCGGGCGAACCGATTAAATTCCATATCATATTGATGTGGTAAAAAGAAAAGAGGCAGGGTGAGATCAGTAAAATCAAAGAAGGTATCTCAAAAGTGGATGTCCTTTGATTGAGTTACAGATTGTAAGTGTCAGCCTTAACCTCCGGCCTTTGAGGCTGTCTCAAAAGTATAGGACACGCAGATGACGCGGAAGGACACAGATTTACGCAGATAAATACTTCTTTGATAATGAATGTCTTAAAAAATATTATCTGCGTACATTTGCGCTTGTCTGCGTCATCTGCGTGCCCTTTTGGCCATTTTGAGACAGCCTCCTGTCTCTCACATTTTATAACTTTATTGAAGTCAGAAACGACTTTTGATACCTTATAAACAATAAAATCTTCTATTTCTTCAGGAAACAAGTCTTCAGCACAATACTGCTGCCATCGATCTTGCAATCCACCTCTTCCGGATCATCCGTAAGACGGATGCTTTTCACTTTCGTTCCGCGTTTGATAACCATAGAAGAGCCTTTTACTTTCAGGTCCTTGATCACGGTCACACTGTCGCCGTCGGCCAGTGGGGCACCGTTGCTGTCGCGTGCTATTTGCTCCTGTGCTTCGGCATTGCTTTCTTCCGTCCATTCATGTCCGCAGTCGGGACAGATGTTCAGTGTTCCGTCGAAATACGTATGGTCCAGTTGGCATACCGGACAATTGTAAATGTCGCTCATTGTTGTAGGGATAAAGACAATCGGGCCGGAGAATGTGCCGGTTCCCTGCTGTCGGGTAAATAAATCGTGTATCTATAAAATAAGGAACGAGGGTATCCGGTGTGAATACCCTCGTCTGTATACTGTTGGTTATGCAGATCAATGATCGTGACCGCAACCGTCGCCACAACCGCCACCACAGTCGCTTTCGTCTCCGCAACTGTCGCAACCGCATCCGCAGCCCTGTCCGCTCATCATATTGATCAGGCTCTGTACCTCTTCGTTGGTAGCCGGACGATTTTCCAGAACCTCACCTACGAAAGTCAGGTCTTCTCCTGCCAGGGGATGGTTCATATCCATCACCACTACATCGTCTTTCACTTCTACTACCGTACCGTTGAGACGGCGGCCTTCCGAGTCCATCAAAGGCACTACGTTGCCTTCAAATATCTGTGAATTGTCAAAACGACCGTCTACTTCGAAAATATGTTTGGGAAGATCAAGTACGTGATCATCGTCGTAATCGCCGTAAGCCTCTGCCGCGGAGATGGTGAATTCAAATTTACCTCCTTTATCCAGGTCTTTTACCTGCGATTCGAAAGCATCGAGGGTAGTACCCATGCCGGAGATAAACTGGAACGGATGTTCCGGAGTCGCTTTCTCCACTAATTCTCTTTCTCCGTCTTCAGTGGTATACAGTTCATACGCAACGGTAATGTACTTGTTTTCTGCTTTTTCCATGCTAATTATATATCTAATTAATAAATCCGGGATTTCCCGTTGATCATTCCGGAACTTCCCGGCGCGCAAATATACGAATAAATTATTTGACCGCCCGGATTCACCTTTTAAATTTCAGTGAATGAACCGGTTTCTTTCTTTTGTATAACACCTGGACACACCGTTTGTTTGAGGGGCCAAAAAAGCAGCTAAAGTGATAAAATACCTTTTAAATCGTCGCTTTCCTTACAATTATTCATTTTTATCTGATTTTTTTCATCAATTCGTTTGGAGATAATAAAAAAGCCCCTACCTTTGCAGCACCAATCGGAGTAATAAAAAAATAGTATGTACAACAATACATCCGTAAACCTGGCAGTCCTGCATTTGATTCGCGTCGTGGTGGTCCCATCAAGAGCGTGAGGAAGGTTGTGTATGTATACCCGTACAGGTAAGATAGAAATTTAGAGCCTTTCTCACATTGTGAGAGAGGCTCTTTGATTAAATAAAAGTAAAGAAGGATGAAACATCAGTTACGCAGCGCGACCAGTACCCAGGGCCGCCGCATGGCAGGAGCCCGCGCTTTGTGGGCAGCCAACGGAATGAAAAAGGAACAGGCGGGTAAGCCGATCATAGCCATTGTCAACTCGTTCACTCAGTTTGTGCCGGGGCATGTGCACCTGCATGAAGTGGGACAGATGGTGAAGGCAGAGATCGAGAAACTGGGATGTTTTGCAGCAGAGTTCAATACCATTGCCATAGACGACGGGATCGCTATGGGGCACGACGGTATGCTCTATTCCCTTCCTTCCCGTGACATCATCGCCGACAGTGTGGAATATATGGTAAATGCCCACAAGGCAGATGCCATGGTGTGTATCAGCAACTGTGATAAGATCACACCGGGGATGCTGATGGCAGCCATGCGGTTGAATATCCCTGCGGTATTTGTTTCCGGTGGTCCGATGGAGGCCGGTGCGTGGAACGGACAACACCTCGATCTGATCGATGCGATGATCAAGTCGGCAGACGACAGTGTGAGCGACGAAGAGGTGAGTCAGATCGAGAAACACGCCTGCCCGACTTGTGGCAGTTGTTCGGGGATGTTTACCGCCAACTCCATGAACTGTCTCAACGAAGCCATTGGATTGGCTCTTCCGGGCAACGGAACCATTGTGGCTACCCATGCCAACCGTACCCGTCTGTTTGAAGAGGCAGCAAAGCTGATTGTGGAAAATGCCTGGAAGTACTACCGCGACGGAGACGAAAGTGTACTTCCCCGCAGCATCGCTACCCGTCAGGCTTTCCTCAACTCCATGACTCTGGACATCGCTATGGGCGGATCTACCAATACCGTATTGCACCTGCTGGCCGTTGCACAGGAGGCAGAGGTGGAATTCACCATGGATGATATAGATATGCTCTCGCGCAAGACACCGTGTCTTTGCAAGGTAGCTCCCAATACACAGAAATATCACATTCAGGATGTAAACCGTGCCGGAGGTATCCTGGCTATTCTGGATGAACTGGCCAAAGGCGGACTGATTGATACATCCGTTTCCCGGGTAGATGGTACTACGCTGGCGGAAGTGCTGGAAAAATATTCCATTACAAGCCCTCAGGTATGTGAAGAGGCAACAAGCAAATACAAAAGTGCCCCGGCCGGACGCTTCAATCTGGTGATGGGATCGCAGGAAACCTACTATCCCGAGTTGGATACGGATCGTGCAGCAGGCTGTATCCGTGACGTGGAACATGCCTATAGCAAAGACGGTGGGCTGGCTGTATTGAAAGGAAACATAGCACAGGATGGCTGTGTGGTGAAGACTGCCGGAGTAGACGAAAGTATCTGGAAATTTACCGGTCCGGCTAAAGTGTTTGATTCTCAGGAAGCAGCTTGTGAAGATATCCTCGGAGGTAAAGTGGTGAGCGGTGATGTCGTGGTGATCATCCACGAAGGACCCAAAGGAGGCCCCGGTATGCAGGAGATGCTCTATCCAACTTCGTATATCAAATCGCGTCACCTCGGTAAGGAGTGTGCCCTGATCACCGACGGACGATTCAGTGGAGGTACTTCCGGACTGAGCATCGGGCATGTATCACCCGAGGCAGCTGCCGGAGGAAACATAGGTAAGCTACAGGATGGAGATATCATCGAGATCAATATACCCGAACGGATCATCCGGGTGCAACTCAGTGATGAAGAACTGGCTGCACGCCCGATGACACCGGTGACCCGTGACAGGAAGGTGTCCAAAAGCCTGCGTGCGTATGCAAGTATGGTAAGTTCGGCAGACAAGGGAGCGGTGAGAATCATTTGATTTACGATGTACGGATTTACGATGTACGATTGAAAATAGCTACTATAGAAAAGGGGAACTATTCTACATAGTTCTACATAGTGGATGTGTGCCCTTTATGAATAATTTTTATAAGTTTAATATGGAAAAAGAACTCATTACCGGTTCGGAAGCATTGATCCGCTCTCTTATTCAGGAGGGAGTGAAGACTATTTTCGGCTATCCGGGGGGCGCTATTATGCCCGTTTACGATTGTCTCTACGACCATCAGGAGGAACTACGCCATGTACTCGTTCGCCACGAACAGGGAGCGACGCATGCTGCACAGGGTTTTGCCCGAGTCTCTGGTAAAGTAGGGGTCTGCATCGTGACGAGTGGTCCGGGAGCAACCAATGCGATCACAGGGATCGGTGATGCCATGATAGACAGTACCCCTATGGTGGTGATTGCCGGACAGGTAGCTGCTCCGTTGCTGGGTACGGATGCCTTTCAGGAGATCGACCTGGTGAGTGTGACACAGCCTATTACGAAGTGGAGCTACCAGATCCGTCGTCCGGAAGATATCGCCTGGGCAGTAGCCCGCGCTTTCTATATCGCCCGCAACGGACGTCCGGGGCCGGTTGTTCTGGATTTTGCAAAGACCGCTCAGGTGGGTAAATTCGAATACAAACCTCATGTAATCGATTATATCCGCAGTTATCTGCCTGTACCCGATCTGGAACCGGCAGCTATTGAAGAAGCTGCCCGGCTAATCAATGAGGCAAAAAAACCTTTTGCCCTTATAGGACAAGGAGTGGAACTGGGAAATGCGCAGGCAGAATTGCTGGAGTTCCTTGAAAAAGCGGGGATTCCTGCCGGATGTACTTTATTGGGACTGTCGGCCCTTCCTACGGCTCATCCGCTCAACAAAGGTATGCTGGGTATGCATGGCAACCTGGCACCTAATATGAAAACCAATGAATGCGATGTGCTGATTGCTATCGGTATGCGTTTTGACGACCGGGTAACGGGCGATCTGAATACGTATGCCAAACAGGCAAAACTGATCCATTTTGATATAGATCCGGCAGAGATCGATAAAAATGTAAAGACCACTGTAGCTGTACTGGGCGATTGCAAAGAGAGCCTGGCAGCAGTAACGGTGAAACTGAATAAAAACACTCACCAGGAATGGGTCGACTCTTTCACTCCGTATCAGGAGAAAGAATACGAAACAGTGATCGGGAATGAGGTACACCCCACACAGGGGCCGATCACGATGGGAGAAGTAGTGAATCTGGTGACAGAAGCTACCAACAACGAAGCTGTATTGGTGACAGATGTAGGCCAGAATCAGATGATGGCTGCTCGCTATTTCAGATTTACCAAAGACCGGAGTATCGTGACTTCGGGTGGTCTGGGAACGATGGGCTTCGGCCTTCCTGCATCGATTGGTGCTGCATTTGGCGCACCGGATCGTACGATCTGTATGTTCTGCGGCGATGGTGGCCTCCAGATGACCATCCAGGAATTGGGTACCATTATGGAGACCGGAGTTGCAGTGAAGATCATTCTGCTCAATAACAGTTTCCTTGGGATGGTGCGTCAGTGGCAGGAACTCTTCTTTGATGAGAGATATTCTTCTACACCGATGACCAATCCCGACTTTGTGAAGATTGCTTCGGCTTACAATATACCCGGAAAAAGCGTATGCCTGCGGGAAGAACTTCCGGGAGCCATTGAAGAGATGCTGTCTACCCCAGGATCTTTCCTGTTGGAAGTAGGAGTGATAGAGAAAGGTATGGTGTACCCGATGGTACCTGCCGGAGATACGGTGACCCATGTCATGTTGGGAACAGAGTAATTTACGAGTTACGGATTTACGATTGAGAAATCAATTCAGAGTTATTTAAGACAATTTATGGATCAGACATTATATACACTGAATGTCTATTCGGAAAATATCGCCGGTGTTCTGAATCAGATCACCACGATATTCACCCGCAGACAATTGAACATTGAGAGCCTCAATGTTTCAGCCTCTTCCATCAAGGGGATACACAAATATACCATCACTACGGTAACGGATGAAGACACCATACAAAAGGTGACTAAACAGATCGAGAAGCGCATTGATGTGGTGCAGGCCAACTATTTCCGGGACGATGAAATCTATTACAGGGAGATAGCCCTGTACAAGATCCCCACAAAGGAGTTGTTGGATACCAACCGGATCGAATCGATCATCAGCCGGCACAACGCCCGTCTGATTGAGGTGAATCCGACTTTCACTGTGTTGCAGAAGTCAGGGACTACGGAAGAAACCATGGAACTCTACACCGAACTGGCGGAGATCGGTATCCTGCAATTTGTACGCTCGGGGCGCGTGGCTATTACAAAAAGCTGTATTGAAACCCTCAACGAGTATCTGGCAGAACGGGAAGCCCGGTATGGCAGACACGATGAAAACCAGTAAACCATGAGCCATACAGACGAGAAAGTAGGAACCTATCCTTTTGTGGCCGAACCGTTTCATGTAGATTTTAACGGACGGATCACTTTGGGAGTACTGGGAAATCATCTGCTCAACTGCGCCGGATTCCATGCTGCGGACCGTGGTTTTGGTATCGCTACGATGAATGAGGAGAATTATACCTGGGTACTCTCCAGGCTGGCCATTGAATTGGACGAATATCCCATGCAATATGAGGATTTCTCTATTCAGACCTGGGTGGAGAATGTCTATCGCCTGTTCACCGACCGTAATTTTGCCATCCTCAACAAAGAGGGAGATCCGATCGGGTATGCACGTTCGGTATGGGCCATGATCAACCTGAATACCCGCAAACCAACAGATCTGTTGGCTTTGCACGATGGAAATATCACCGGGTATATCTGTGACAAGCCCTGTCCGATAGAGAAGCCTTCCCGCATCAAGGTGGAAGCTACCCAGCCGGTGGCGGAGCATACGGCACGGTATAGTGACATTGATATCAACGGACACGTCAACAGTATCCGCTATATCGAACACATCCTGGATCTGTTCCCGATCGAACTTTACCGGGAGAAACGGGTACGCCGGTTTGAAATGGCCTATGTGGCCGAAAGCTATTACGGTGAGAAACTTGTTTTCTACCGCGACGAAGCCGGAGAGAATGCGTACAATATAGAGGTACGCAAAGAGAGCGGTGAGGTGGTTTGTCGTTCCAACGTACAGTTTGTATAGTAAAGAGAATATATAGATTTAATAATAACTTGTGGTGAAGCGCCACATAAACAAAAAAGTAAATTAGAAATGGCACAAATGAATTTTGGCGGTGTTGTAGAGAATGTAGTGACCCGCGAAGAATTTCCTCTGGAGAAAGCACGTGAAGTATTGAAAGACGAAGTGATCGCTGTGATCGGTTACGGTGTACAGGGACCCGGACAGTCACTCAACCTGCGTGACAATGGTTTTAATGTGATCATCGGACAACGCAAAGGTGGTAAGACCTGGGACAAAGCGGTTGCTGATGGCTGGGTACCGGGTGAAACTCTGTTTGACATCGAAGAGGCTTGCGAGCGCGGAACTATTATCCAGTATCTTCTTTCCGACGCTGCTCAGATCGAGGTGTGGCCTACCGTAAAGAAACACCTGACTGCAGGTAAGGCTCTTTACTTCTCTCACGGATTCGGTATCACTTACAAAGAACGTACAGGTATTGTTCCTCCCGCTGATGTGGATGTGATCCTGGTGGCTCCGAAAGGTTCGGGTACCTCTTTGCGTACCATGTTCCTCGAAGGACGTGGGCTGAACTCTTCTTACGCTATCTTCCAGGATGCTACCGGACGTGCTTTTGAGCGCACTGTAGCGTTGGGTATCGGTGTAGGATCGGGTTACCTGTTCGAAACTACTTTCGAAAGAGAAGTATATTCTGATCTGACTGGTGAGCGTGGTACATTGATGGGCGCTATCCAGGGAATCCTGCTGGCACAGTATGAAGTATTGCGTGAAAACGGACATACTCCTTCGGAAGCCTTCAACGAAACTGTGGAAGAACTGACTCAGTCACTGATGCCGTTGTTTGCCAAGAACGGTATGGACTGGATGTATGCCAACTGTTCGACTACCGCTCAGCGTGGTGCTCTTGACTGGATGGGACCTTTCCACGATGCTACCAAACCGGTATTTGCCAAATTGTATGCGGAAGTAAAATGTGGCAACGAAGCACAACGTTCTATCGACACCAACTCCAAACCAGACTACCGTGAAGGTCTGGAAGCCGAGCTGAAAGAACTTCGCGAAAGCGAAATGTGGCAGGCAGGTGCTACAGTACGTACACTGCGTCCGGAAAACAATTGATACAGGACAGGAAGCCAGGGAAAACATACAAAAAAAGTATGTGTATCTCTGTAAGGAGTTGGGATACTCCTCTTCCCGCTGGTCTGTAAAACTATAAAAGATCTCTCTGCCGAAGGTATGTTCAGAAAATATCCGGAGGCAGAGAGATTTTTTGCAGCATATACGCAGTATTTATATGAATCTTGTATTTACTATATGTAGATGCAGACAAAAGCATCTGCGAGAGAATCATAGAGAGAATTTATAGGAGAGGCGGCCGGGAGGTTGCCTCTTTTACTTTGTGATTTTTTAGACAGAAGAACAAAAGAACATATTTTT
>DALZBD010000119.1:0-9253 GCA_031977515.1 Bacteroides sp.
CACACCGTATTTACCCGTCAGGGATATCCGTGGAAACATATTGGTATACGCCACTCCCACCCGGGCGTGAGCCGCTATAAGCTGCTGCTCGGCACGACGTATGTCGGGACGACGTTGCAAGAGTTCCGAAGGCAATCCGGCAGGCAGGCTTTCCGGAAAATGCAGTTCCTCCAGCGAACGGCTGCGGGTGATGTGCTGAGGCAGTTCGCCCGTCAGGAAAGCAATATCGTTCTGCTTCAGGGAGATCTTACGTTCCAGATCGGGCACCAGCGTAGCCGTACGGGCTACCTCCACCTGTGCCTGCTGGTAAGAAGTTTCCGAAGTGAGACCTCCTTCAAAACGAAGCCGGGCCAGCCGGACCCCCTCCTGCCTCGCCTGCAGGGTCTGCTTCACGATGGCCCACTCGTTGTCAAGCGCCACCAGTTCGTAATAGGCCTGAGCCACTTCGGATATAATGGTCATGTGCATGGCACGTTGTGCCTCCACCGTCTGCAGGTATTCGGCCACTGCCGCCTCCTTGCCCCAACGCAGATTGCCCCAGAGATCCAGTTCCCAGGTAAGTGCCAGTTTCGCATCAAATTGATTGTCCTGAGTGGGTTTCTCGCCCCGGTAATTTTCAAACTCCCGGTCTGCATACAGATGCCCGTTGAGTTGCGGCAACAGATTGGCCGTACTGATGCGTTTCTGGGCAGCCATCTCTTTGACGCGTGCCGCCGCGATCAGTATATCCTTGTTGTACTCCAATGCCTTGCGGATCAGACGTTGCAGGTGTTCATCTGTATAAATATCACACCATTCCCAGTCGCCCAGACTGATACTGTCTCCCTCGGCGGGCAATACATGTGGCAATTCCACCACCGGGCGGGTATACTCTTTACCCACTTTACAGGCAGACAACCCCACCGCCATCAGCAGTAAAAAGAGAGCCATAGTCGCTACGTTCCTGAGCATATCGTATCTTTTATTTTCCATGTGTTTTCTGTTTGATTTTCGCTTTCGTCTTGTATACGAGGATAAAGAAGAAAGGCACAAGCACAATACCCAGAACGATCGCAAAGATCATTCCGAAAAAGACTCCCGTACCGATGGCCCGCCGGCTGGCCGATCCCGGTCCGCTGGCCAGTACCATAGGCAACATTCCCAACAGAAATGCAAGGGAGGTCATCAGGATCGGACGGAAACGCAACCGGGAGGCATAGATGGCCGACTCGATCAGATCCGCACCGTTGTCTACCTGTACCTTAGCAAACTCCACGATCAAAATGGCATTTTTAGCAGCCATCCCCATCAGCATTACCAGACCGATCTGGAAATAGATATCATTTTCCAGTCCGCACACCCATACACCGAGGTAAGCACCCAGGGCAGCCACAGGCAATGAAAGAAGTACCGCCACAGGCAAGGTCCAGCTTTCGTACTGTGCCGCAAGGAACAGGAATACAAACAGGAACACCAGAGCGATCACCAGCCCGGTCTGTCCTTCGGCCTGTTTTTCCTGATAAGAAAGTCCGCTCCAGTCGAGCCCGATGGTCTCGGGCAGATGTTCCCGGGCGATCTCCTCCATGATCTCCATGGCCTGCCCCGAACTATAGCCCTGTGCCGCTCCTCCGCGGATCACAGCAGAGGTAAACATATTGAATCGTTTGATACTACCCGGTCCGGTGGTATACGAAGCCGTCCCGAGGGTAGAAAGCGGGATCATGGCGCCGTTGGAACCCCGTACAAAAAACAGGTTGATATTGTCTTTGTGCTCGCGGTAATTGGCCTCTGCCTGAATATATACCCGGTAGATGCGGTTGAACATATTGAAGTCGTTGACATACACCGATCCGGTATAGGCCTTCATGGTAGAGAATACATCTGCCAGCGGCACGCCCACCATCTTCACCTTGTCCCGGTCTACATCGAAATAGAGTTGTGGGATATCCGATTGCATGGAAGAAGAGAGTCCGGTAAGTTCTTTGCGCCGGGAAGCATAATACATCAGTGTATCAGCCGCCTGTACCAGCATCTCGAAGGTAGTCTCTCCGCGAGCTTCCAGTTGCAGTTCAAAACCTCCGGAGGTTCCCAGTCCCGGGATCACCGGGGGGGTAGATAGATACACTTTGCATTCGGGATACACCTTCAGTTCAGCAGTTACCTCTGCCATGATCTTATCGATCGTAGTCTTCTTGCGTTGGTCCCAGGATTTGAGGATCACCGTCAGTTCGCCACGGGACTGATTGCTGCCGACACGCGAACTGGTCCCTGTCACATTCTGCACATATTCGACATACGGATTTTGCTTCAGGTAGTTAATCGCACGCTCTGTGACCGTGCGGGTACGCTCCAGCGTAGCTCCTTCGGGAAGTTCCAGTTCGATCTTGAAATATCCCTGATCTTCCACCGGCAAAAAACTGGTCGGTATCAACCGGTGTACAAGCAGGATAAACAGGACAGATACGCCAAAGGCAGCCAGTACCCGACGGGGATTGCCAATGGCCCGCCGCAACACATCTATGTAGCGATGGTTGCCTATATTGAGCCAGATATTGATCTTACGGAAAATGATATGTTTCTTTTTCCCGTTGGCGGGTTTCAGCAGGAGCGAACAAAGCACCGGACTCAGCGTGAGTGCAACCACGGTAGAGATAAGTACAGAGACCACAATGGTAATGGTAAACTGCCGGTAGAGCTGCCCGGTGATGCCTCCGAGGAAACTTACCGGAACAAATACGGCAGCCAGCACCAGAGAGGTAGCGATCAGCGCACCCGCCAGACTCTCCATAGCTTTCTTCGTAGCTTCATAAGGCGATAGCTTCTCTTCTTCTATCAAACGCTCTACATTCTCTACTACTACGATGGCATCGTCTACCACGATACCAATGGCAAGCACGAGCCCCAGCAGGGTAAGGATATTGAGTGAAAATCCGAAGATGAGCATAAACCCGAAGGTTCCGATCAACGAGATAGGTACGGCAACCAACGGGATGAGTGTAGCGCGCCAACTCTGCAGCGACAGGAATACAACGAGTACGACCAGTACAAGTGCTTCGAAGAGTGTTTTATATACTTTGTTGATCGACTCGCTGATGTAGGTAGTCATGTCGAACGGGATCTCGTAGCTCATCCCCTCGGGGAAGTTGCGACTGATCTCCTCCATCACCTCTTTCACGTCTTTGGCTACCTCCATGGCATTGGAGCCCGGCAGCATATAGACAGACAGTACGGCTGCATTCTCTCCGTTGATACCGCTCTCTGTATTGTAGGCGGAAGCTTCGAGAGATACCCGCGCCACATCTTTGAGGCGGATGATGGAACCGTTGGGATTGGCCCGCACGACAATGTCTTCGAACTGGCTGACGGTAGACAGTCGTCCCTGTGTCGTAATGGGAATGGTAATATCCAATCCCTGTACGGGTTGCTGTCCGAGTACTCCGGCAGCCGACTCGCGGTTCTGGTCTTTCAACGCACTCTGTATATCCTGTACGGTGAGCCCGAAGTGTGCCAGTTTATCAGGCTCTACCCAGATCTGCATGGCGTAGTAGCGACTTCCGACATTGGATACACGCCCTACCCCGGGTATACGGCGCAGCAGGTCCAGCACGTTGATCGTGGCAAAATTGCTCAGGTAGATCTCGTCGAACTTGGGATCGGAAGAGGTCAGACACACAGTCATCAACTGACTGGGCGCCTGCTTCTCTACGGAAATACCGTTTTGTACGACTTCCGCAGGAAGGCGTGACTCGGCCAGCTTGATACGGTTCTGGATCTCTACCGCTGCCAGATCGGGATCTGCCGACACATCGAACGTAATGGTGGCGGAGAAACTACCCGAATTGGAACTGGTAGACTCCATATATAACATGCGTGGTGTCCCGTTGAGTTCCTGCTCGATGGGAGTAGCTACTGCCTGAGAGACTGTCAGCGCACTGGCTCCGGGATAAGACGCACTGACACGCACGACCGGCGGAGTGATCTGAGGATACTGGTCGATGGGCAGCATAGTGAGCCCAATGATACCAACGATCACGATCAGGATAGAGATAACCGCTGAAAATACGGGACGATCTATAAAGAAACTTACTTTCATATTTCTATTCCTCTTCGTCGTTACACTCTTTCACAGGCTCTACGACCCGCACCTTCATTCCCGGTGTCAGTTTGTGTTGGCCTTCAATGATGATATATTCTCCCGAGGCCAGCCCGCGCTCCACAACCATTTTGTTGCCAAACTCCGGACCGAGTTCGATGAAACGATTCTCTACCGTAGAGTCTCTCCGCATGACATATACATACGCTCCACCCTTCTCTATGGTGACGGATTTCTGAGGTACCACTACTGCTCCTTCCCTTACATCGAGCAGGAGTTTCACTTTGGTAAACTGTCCCGGTAGCAGGATATGATTGGGATTGGGCATCTCAGCTCTTACGGAGAAAGTACCTGTCTGAGGATCTACCTTGGGATCGGCAAAGTTGACATATCCTTTGTAGGGATAGACCGAGTTATCGGCCAGTGTAATGGAGATATTGGGTTGCCACGAACGACTGAGATCCTGCTGTCCGATGTTGATGTTGCGCTCTTTGCTGTTGAGATAGTCCAGAGCGGTCATGCTGAAATCCACCAATACCGTATCGCTTTTGACGATAGTAGCAAGTAGGGATTTGCCACCCGGACCCACAAGAGTACCTAAGTCTACATTGCGTTCGCTGATGTGTCCGGCCAACGGCGAACGCACGACAGTGTATCCGAGTTCCAGATCGGCCTGTGCCAGATCGGCCTCACTCATAGACACAGTGGCAACGGCACTCTCATAAGCCGCGATCGCATTATCAAGATCCAGCTGGCTGGCTGCGTTCTGTTCGTACAACGGACGGATGCGCTCGAGATCTCTTTCGGCTTTCAGGGCCTGCGCCTGATCTTTCTTCAACTGTGCCCGTGCTTTATCTGCCTTGGCACGGTACTGATCCTGATTGATCACAAAGAGCACCTGGTTTTTCTGGACGTATGTACCTTCCGCGAAAGTCATATCTTCCAGGTATCCCTCTACACGGGCACGTACCTCAACGAATTGCTGGGCACGGATGCGCCCGACAAACTCTCCGTAAAGTTCTACGTCTTCCAGGGAAGCAGTCTCGATAAGCACAGTTGGAAATTCCTGGGGCAAAGGTCGTTTCCGGGTCAGGAAAAAGACAACACCCGCCAGAATCATTATTCCGAGGATAGTAGCTGCGACTTTCTTTTTCATAAGGCCGTGAAGGAGGCCCGAAAAAATTGTTTTCATGTTTGTTCCTATTGAATATATTCATTGTCCGGTATGGCGTGTAAGGGCTTCGTACCGGTTTTGTGTGATTTTCTCCCTGTACTGCCTGCAAAGCACATACCTCGTTTTTTTACCTGTCTTTGATATACCAAATTCCATACCATTGCGGCACAGTATAAGGTATACTCTTACAACCAATGATTTAATAGGAGATTGAAGTTGGATGTGTATGGGGAATCTGTTCCCCAGGTGTAGAATAATTCCACATATTGTCCCGGGGAAAGGTGTTCCCGCAGACAAACGAGGAGGTAACAAATATACAATTTTTTTATAAACCGTCAATAGGTTTGAAGGTATTTTGAATGCATACACTTGTTGGATGCATAATATTGGTTGAATGTATAACACTGGTTGAATGCATAACACTGGTTGGATGCATAACACTTGTAGAGACGCAATACTTTGCGTCTCATCACAAAGGATGTCTCATCCTAATGAATGTCTCCATACAATGAATATCTCCATACAACCTATACCCCAAAGCATCGTGCGTTATAAACATGTACCCCCAAACCTATACCCACATATTTTATATGCTTAAAAACATAGTAGTTCACACATTAAATAATGAGACGCAAGGTATTGCGTCTCTACAAGTAAATGATATATTTGTAACCATATAGATTAAAATAAATGGATGAACTTTTTCGCAAGACTTATAGGATTCCATCGGCACGCGCCACATGGTGGGATTATGGACAGAATGGCGTATATTTTATAACTATATGCACACACAACCGGGAACATTACTTTGGAAAGGTTATTGCTGATGAGATGCAATTATCAGATATAGGCCGGATTGCTTCTGAGTGTTGGATGCAAATACCCTATTACTTTCCTTTCGTGACTCTGGATGCTTTTATCGTCATGCCCAATCATGTGCATGGTATTATCATCATCGATAAGGATAAACCATCAACATCTGATACAGAAAATAAATTCCAGCCTCAATCACAGAATCTGGCATCTATCGTTCGGGGTTATAAAACAGGAGTAACAATAAAAGCAAGAAATATTCATGCTGATTTTAAATGGCAACCCCGGTTTCATGAACATATCATCCGAAATGGCACAAGCTATAATATTATAGCAGATTATATTGTGAATAATCCCTTACGCTGGGCAAAAGATAAATTTCACCCGGATGCACAACACTTGTAGAGACGCAATACCTTGCGTCTCATTAATTAATGTGTGAAATACAAAAGTGTCTTTGTATAGAATGTTTGTTGAGACACAGCGTTGTGCTGAGACGCAAAGTATTGCGTCTCTACAAGTATTATGCATCCAATAAGTGTGATGCTATCTCAAAATAAAGAATCGCAAAAATCCTAAACAGTTTCCTTCTCTTTGTGTTGTAAAGGATAATCATTTTTCTATATGGCTACGGCCTTGTTTATATACTTATCCTCTATGAAAAAAATAGATTTACGACTGCTCGTCTTATTGCTGGCATGCACCCTTTCTGTACACTTGTCTTCACAGGAACGAAAAAAGGTAGCCGTTGTATTGTGTGGTGGTGGGGCCAAAGGAGCTGCCCATATCGGTGCGTTGAAAGTCATCGAAGAAGCCGGCATACCGATCGATTACGTGGTAGGTACAAGTATGGGAGCTATCATCGGAGGGTTGTACGCGATCGGTTATACTCCGCACCAGTTGGACAGTCTGGTAAAAGCGCAGGACTGGCCCTTTGTACTGAGCGACAAGATCAGGCGAAAGGACGAGTCGATCCCGGAAAGAGACGATTCGGAACAATACATCTATACACTCTCTTTCCGGAAAAGCCTGAAGGAAGCAGGAGAAGGAGGACTGATCCGCGGACAGAACATTGACAACCTGCTCTCCACGCTGACCATCGGTTATCACGACTCGATCGACTTCGGCAAACTACCTATCCCTTTTGCCTGTGTATCGGAAGATGTGGTAGAGGGAAAACAGATCGTATTCCAGAATGGGAAATTGCCTCAGGCCATGCGTGCCAGCATGGCCATACCCGGAGTATTCGCACCGGTACGCATGAATGACTGGGTACTGGTAGACGGTGGCATCACCAACAATTATCCGACGGATGTTGCCAAAGAGCTCGGAGCGGATATTATCATCGGGATAGATCTTCAGACCCCTCCCCTGACCGGGGATGAGTTGATCGGAGTAGGTGACATACTCGGACAGATACTCAAACTTACCATGCAGATCAATCACAAAGACAATGTGGAGATTACGGACACCTATATTCAGGTAGACGTAGACGGATATTCAACAGCCAGTTTCAACCCGGCAGCCATGGACACCCTCGTGCATCGGGGAGAACAGGCTGCCCGTGACAAATGGGACGAACTGATCGCACTGAAAAGTAAGATCGGCATACCGGAAAATTATAAGGCAGAGCGCCCTGCCCCCTATCAGTCGGTATTCCAGAACAATGGTAAAATACCGGTAAAGCAAATTACCATCTCCGGCGCCAATCGCAACGACCAGCGGTATCTGTTCTACTGGGCTGGCTTGAAAAACAACAGCATGATCGGTCTCGAACAGGTGCAAAAAGCCGTTTCCGTTCTGTTTGGAACTCAGGCCTATACAGGAGGAGCCTACAATCTGTACGAAACCCCGGAGGGATATCTACTGAATTTTCCCATACAGGAAAAAACGGAGAAAGACCTGCGTATAGGATTGCGTTTCGACTCGGAAGAGATGGCTGCCCTACTCTTCAATGCATCGCTGCGCCTGCGTACCCGCGTGCCATCGACCCTTTCCGGAACCTTGCGACTGGGCAAACGCCTACACGTCAATCTGGATTATACCCTACAACTGTTCCGGTTGAAAAATCTGGATTTTTCCTATATGTATCAATACAATGACATCAATATCTACGACAAGGGAGATCGTACCTACAATACAACTTATAATTTCCATACCGCGACATTCAAGCTTACTGACATTCACCGGAGCAACATGACCTATGGCGCAGGATTGAACTGGGAATATTACGACTACAACAAATTACTGATAGAGGAAGGAGAAGAAGAAGTCCACCTTTCTTCGGATCATTTTTTCAATTATACAGGCTTCTTCCGGTTCGACAATTTCGACCAGAGGTATTTCCCTGAGAAAGGACAATCGGTGCGGGTAAACGCTGCTATATATACCGATAATTTCATCTGTTACAAAGGCAATGCTCCTTTTGCTGGGATCATGGCCGGGTGGAGCGGTGCATTCTCCCCCACGAGACGATTCAGTATACTCCCTGGTATCTATGGCCGTGTGCTGATCGGCAACAACGTTCCTTTTGTGTATAAAAACATGATCGGAGGAGATGTCTTCGGACATTACTTTCCCCAACAACTACCCTTTGCAGGTATCAACCGCGTAGAAACAGCCGAAAATGCCCTCACCATACTCAACCTGAAACTCCGGCGACGTCTCTGGAATAAACATTACGTAGCCCTCGCCGGAAATGTGGGATGGGACAATGATAATTTCTTCAAACTGTTCAAAGGAGAAAAATTGTACGGGGGAAGTGCCAGTTATGGCATCAACACGTTATTCGGACCTCTACAGGGAACGATCAATTATTCAAATCGTACGAAGAAAGTCGGATTCTATATCAGCCTGGGATATGATTTCTGAATATATAAAAGTGTCGCATAACACTTGTAGAGACGCAATACCTTGCGTCTCAAAATCCCCATTGCGTCTCAAAATACCCACTGAAACTCAGCATACCCATTGCATTTCAGAATCCCCATTGCATTTCAGAATACTCCTTGTCTGTCCCAACACCTCTTATATTTCAGCATATAAAATACGTCTCTATGTACTCATATAGTGTGTGTTTCCATATCTGTTGAATCTACGGATATCACGTATCAGACAATAAAGAATCAGATATATGTCGTGCTGAAAGGCAAAAGGGGATTCTAAATTACAAAGGGGATTCCGAACCACAAAGG
>DALZBD010000120.1:0-9243 GCA_031977515.1 Bacteroides sp.
TTCATATATTATCCAAACCTTACTGGATGAGTAGAATCCGTAATTTGTCTTATGATATCACTTTATACAGGCTTAGTATGGTGACCTGGTAACCAGAAGAAGCTGGGTCGACAATGTTTGTCGCAGATATATTGGTATGAGTTTAATCCTCACGGAGAGGATCAGAGAAGAGAACTGAGAGTTAAAGAGACTGTGTGAAAACAATGAGCGTTCTTTGATTTAGTTACAAATCGTAAGTGTGAACCTTCAGCCCAAGCCCTTCGGGCTTGGGGAGGCAGAAACAGTCGCTTACAATCCGTAACTTTTTCCGTTTCCAGTTTTAGTTTTCACACAGTCTCTTCCGCACGGGGCTACAAACAGACAACCCCTATGGGACTGCAATAATCAGACAGTTCATATAAAGTTACGTCCGGCGTAATTGACTTCGTCGACTGCCTGAGTTGACTGTGTCGATCTTCGATTCGTAAATCAGTAAATCCTTTATCTTCTACACCATGAAACGTATCTATCTTCTACTCTGCTTGCTGACAAGCTGCCTTCTTTCTATCTATTCGCAAAGCCGGCTGATAGATGTAGGACTTGAGGTACGCACGGATTTCAATGCATGGATGAACAACCGTCACCCGGACAAAAGAAAATTCGAACTGAACACCCTTCAGCTTGTGTTTGGCGGCGAACTCTATCCGGGCATTACATACCGGGTACAACAACGACTCAACGATACCCCTTTCAAAGAGAGCGACCGCTATACCTCCAATACACTGGATGCCTTTATTCACTTCGAACCTGCAAGGTGGAACTGGGATTTCGTGGTTGGAAAGCAAAACATTCTTTTTGGTACCTACGAGACCGATTACGATCCAAGTGATCTTTATCTGCTGACTATGGTATTTGATAATTTCACCATAAGTCAAGTGGGAGTCACCGCACGTTACAATTGGAGAAATATAAGCTTTGCTCTGCAGGTAGCAGATGTCACAGGAGATCAGTTGGTATATGACCCCAATCATTCTTTCGCCTATACATTCAACATAGCCGGCTATACTCCCAACCGCAAAATGAACGCCAGCCTTGCCTATACGTTGATACAGTCGGGAGACAAGCGATATTTCCACTGGCTCACGCTGGGGGCACAGGTCAGACAAGGCAATTACTTCGGCGAGCTGGATGCGTATGCCGGAAGATACCGGGAAAATATGACACTGAATGAACATGAAGAAGAGCTAAGCAACTATCAGGAAGCAGATAATATCTCCGTCTCACTCAACAATCGCCTGCGTATGGGTAAGTTGTCTCCTCTGATGAGAATTGTGTTCGATTATCAACAGGATGCCCGGAACAAAATGCTAAGCAGGCGTGGCTGGAGTGGAGCATTGGGAGTGGAATACTATCCGATCCACAAGCATGATCTCCGCTTGCATGCGGTCTACCAATTCCGTTATGCTACATACGGAGACATGTGGTTCAATAATTATCACCATGAAATGACCAACCGTATCACCCTTGGTCTGCGGTGGCAGGTGAATCTGGGCGATCTGCTCGAACCTCTACGGAAATAGGATACGGAAGCGGGTCAATCCATCGCCATAGGTACGCAGTGAGAAAGTACATCCGTGCCGGCTGAGGATCTCACGGATAAAGATGAGGCCGATACCCTGACCGTTGGGTTTGGTAGAGAAGAAAGGAGTAAACAATTTGGCTTCCGTCTCTTTGGAAATACCAGCTCCATTGTCTATCACTTCTACACCACCCGGTGCGAATGTGCGGATCGTGATCTCTCCATTCTCACCTATACTCTCTACCGCATTTTTAATGATATTGACCAGCACCTGCTCGATCAGTGAAGCATCCATCTGCAACGGAAGCAGATCCATAGCCAGATCCATACGCAGGGTAATCCCATGTTCGGCGCACATACCTTCCATAAATCTGGAACAGGTAGAGACAAGTTCGTTCATGTCCGTGGCAGACAAATGTGGCTCGGGAATCTTGACCACATCCGCAAAACGGGTAATAAAACGACTCATGGAATAACATCTCTCCACGCACACACCCATTACCTCGCCGATCTCTTCCATTCCTTCACACTCTTCCAGGGCCTGCCCCACTGTGTCCAACGTAGAAGTAATCCCTGCGGTCGTATTGTTTACCTCATGAGCGATCATACGGATGACTTTTTCATAAGCCTTCTTTTCCGCTTTAAACACCTCCTCCGTAAGACTCTCGATCAGGTAGAAATGATGATTGAATCCCCGGTCAATGAAAGAGGAATGAGTACATTTATAGACATTCGAATCATTGAGTCGTACGGTTTCTGTTTTGCCCAACGGAACAGAAGAGAGTTCCTTAGCCAATGGAGAGTCTATTTCCGTTATTTTACGATGTACCACTTCTATTTCTGAGACTCCCAGCATTTTCAGGGCCATGGGATTGAGTTGTGTGAGTTGTTCGTCCAGAGAGACAAGGATCACTCCCATAGGCGAAGCATTGATCAGCAAATCCAGGAAATGGTTTTGCTCCCGCATACGCAACCGTTCGTTCTTCAACTGTTCCATCATGCGATTAAACACATTTACCACCCGGTCGGCCTCGTACTGCCCTACCGGGCTCAGGCGACTGCTAAAGTCCTGCTCTCTCAACAACTCCATACCACTTCCGATGGTATGCAAAGGTTTCACTGTCTTGCGGTAAAACAGGATCAGGAAAACAATGGTCAGCAAAATAAGCCCCTCCAGCAGATAGAACATCCACGGAGTCGTATAAGCCACTTTATAGGTCAGAAAACCCAGAATAGCCAGCAGCAACAGGGAAAATACCCAGAAAAGACCTTTCAGGCGCATCGGATCAGGAGTTGTTTACGGTGATGTTGTATTTTTCCAGTCGTCGGTAAAGCGCCGCGCGACTGATACCCAGGCTCAGAGCCACCTGGCTCAGGTTGCCTTTGTGCTGATCCAGTGCCTGCAATATGGTCTGCTTTTCGATCTCGTCAAGGGTCATGCCTGCCAGAGAAGTTCCGGTATGGATCACCGGATCATCTGTCCGTTGATAGTGCGCCTCAAAGTCAGAAGCTTCGAGGCGTTCTTTTCCACTGACCAGAATGGTACGCTCTACCAGATTCTTCAATTCACGGATATTACCCGGAAATGGCAGGCGGCTCAGGAGAGCCAATGCATCGGAGGAGAAGTCGGTACGCGGCAATCCGTTGATCTTAGCCTGCAGGTCTGCAAAATGACGCGCCAGCAAAGGAATATCCTCTTTACGTTCGCGCAAAGCAGGCAACTGCACGGTGATCAGGTTGATATGATAGAAGAGATCTTCCCGGAACGTACGTTCGCCAACCATCTTCCGGAGATCGGCATTGGTAGCACTCACCACACGTATATCTACTTTGCGGGGACGGCTGTCGCCCAGCACCTCAAACGTCTGATCCTGTAACACACGCAGGAGCTTTACCTGACACGAAAGATCCAGTTCGCCGATCTCATCCAGAAAGATCGTTCCTTTATTGGCCATTTCGAAACGACCGATACGATCGGTGGAAGCATCGGTAAAGGCTCCTTTCTTATGGCCGAACATCTCACTCTCGAACAAACTTTGTGAAATACCTCCCAGATTCACCTTTACAAACGGGTGATCCGCACGCTGACTGTTGATGTGTATAGCCTCGGCGATCAATTCTTTTCCCGTGCCACTCTCTCCCGTGATCAGTACGGAAGCATTGGTACGGGCAATACGGCCCACGGTATCCAATACGTCCATCAGTCCTTTGGAACGACCGATGATATGATCCCTCTTCAAAGAACCGGATACAGTTTTTTCTTCCTCTTCTTGGGGCACACGTGACAATTCGAGAGCCGTTTCAATGCGTTGAAGCAGGGCGGCATTGTTCCAGGGTTTGGTGATAAAATCAAACGCACCTGCCTGCATTCCCTGCACGGCCAATTGAATACTTCCCCAGGCTGTCATCAGGATGACCGGTACTTCGGGGCGGAATATCCTCACCTGTTTGAGCAGAGTAAGACCCTCTTCTCCGGTGGTGGTGAGCGTGAAATTCATATCCATCAAGATCAGTTCGGGTGCAATGGAGCGGACCACATCCATAGCCTCCTTAGGGCCGGGCACGGTCTGTACCTCATAACCGGCACGTTTCAACATGAAACTCAGGGAAGAACGTACAGCACTATCATCGTCTATAACAAGGATCATTGTTTCTGGTTTTTATTTTTATTACAGGGAATACAATCCTGAAAAAGGCATCCCCCGAAATTCATTAAAGTCTGTTCAAATTTTGTTTCTTTACTTTTCTGAGACGCAAAGTAATGCGTCTCTACACCGTTGTGTTTTCTTTTGAAAGCGATACACTTGTAGAGACGCAATACCTTGCGTCTCATATACAAAAAGAAGACCGAAGAAAGAACCAACTAATGGTCGACGCAATCAAAATATCCATAACAGATTATCGTAAAAGTTTAATCCGGCTCCCAGCTTCAAAAAACAAACTTACACTTTTTCCCTGAAAATATGCCTCGTTTCTATCAGAAAAAGGGCCAAAGAACAAACATTAAAGCACTTATTTACGAACGATCCGTTCAAAATCCGCTTCCAGTTCCGTATTCTGTTCGAAATCCCACAGGGTCAGACTGCGAAGTTGATAAAAGTAATACCAATAGGAATAAAGTTCGTCGATGTGATTTTGTTTCGCTTCATCTTTCGAATTCTGGGCATCGTTCAGATCCAGGGTATTGATCTTCCCGATCAGGAAAGTTTCGATACTTGTCTTATAGCGCTGCTGAGCAATCTTATCAGCCTCTTCCGCAATGGACAACTGAGCCGCCTGATTGTTGAAATTGGCCACCAACAGAAAGATATCCTGATTGAAACTGATCTCCTCCTGACGGATACGTGACATCACCACTTCCCGGTTGCTCTTTGCCACCTGTACTTTTCCTTTTCTTTTTCCCCAATCGACCAGAGGAATGGTCACGCCAACTTCCACGATCTGATTGTCCAGCAGATCGCGGTAGGCAGAAGACAAATGATTGCTGCGTCCTGTGTATCCGACATTGGCAAACAGATCCACACTACGCAGATTGCCCCGGGCAGCGGCCACCTCATAATCTGCCTGCAACTGCCTGCGACGTATATTCTGTGCAAAAGAATTGCGCGAGAGTGCTTTCTCCAACACATCATTGTATTCCATTTCCAGATCCGGAACCTTACCCGGTATCACCGGATCCAGATTATCCTCTTCGGAGAGTCCCAGAAAAGCCCTCAACTGAAACATTCTGGCATTCAGTGTACTCTCTGCCTGTGTCAGATTGGCCTCAGCTTTCAGCGCTGCCAGTTTCAGTTGAAGCAACTCGTTTTCCGAGATCTGTCCCATCTGACGTTTGGCCTGAGCCACTTCATACAGACGATCGGCATTCACCCTGTTCTGGCTGGCTGTTCCCAGTTGTTCCTTGGCCATGAGAAGATTAAAGAAATAACTGACTGCATTCATGGTCACCCGCTCTGTAGCCGTGAGAAAAGAGGCTTTTGCTTCTGCATAACGTACCGGTTCGATACGGCGGTTCCATTTGATAGGATTCACCCCAAAAACAGGTTGTTTCAGCTGCACTCCGATGGGTACGGACATATACTGTTTGTAACTGTTGTTGCCCAGCTGATTGATAAAATCCAGCGAAGTAGCCAGCGATACTGTCCCCCCTGTGAACCAGATATTCTGATCAATGGACAGGCTTCCCGAGAGTCCCAGCGAGTTGTTGCGGACAAACGTGTAGCTACCATCTTCCTGCTGATAAGCATTGTAAGATTTGTTGTAATTGGGCAGAGTCCCTTTGAAATTCATTTCAGGCAGCAGATCGGCACGGAACGTACGATACTCCCAATAAGCTGTTTTCAATTCGTTCAATGCCACGGCAGCATCTACCGATTGAATCCGCGCCAGATCAATAGCCTCTTCCAGCGTGATAGGACGGCTTTCCTGTGCTTTCAGTCCCGGAACCAAACAAATGAAAGAGAATAATAACAGAAGGAATGATCTCATATCTTGTCTTGTTTTCTATCTCAGAAAGCAAACTATATGCCAGAACAGATACAGATCTTCTGTTTAGTGGCAGAAACATTCAGACGACAGGACAAACCGATCATAACCATTGATCTGCAATCAATTGGATTTATATATCCCTTAAAAAATGATCCTCAGGTTATCAAAGCAGGAAAAACAAAAAGTGTCCGTTTTCGGACACCTTGTACGCAGATGAACGTCCCGACTGCCTTCATTCATTCCTATCAGGCACACACACCGTAAAACGTGTACCGACACCTACTTGTGAAGTGACTTCTATAGTTCCGTGCAGACGGTCGAGAATAGTTTTGCAGATACTCAGCCCAAGCCCGGCTCCCTGTGTAAAATTGTCGATCTTATAGAAACGATCAAAAATATGGTTCAGTTTCTCTTCCGCAATACCCGGTCCCGTATCCTCCACGAAAATACATGTACACCCCGGGCAATGTTCCACATATCCCAGAGTGATATGTCCGCTGCGTATAAATTTGGCAGCGTTATTGATCAGATTATTGACAACCTGTTTCAATCGGACCGCATCGGTAATCACCTGTTTATTCTCTTCCGGTACATCAAGGATCAACTTCACTCCTGCCGGCATATTGAGCTGTTGCGACTGATATACCTCTCTCAGGATCTGTGTCAGATTATGTGGTACCAGATTAAATTCCATAGAGTTTGATTCTATACGCGAAAGATCGAGGATGTCACTGATCAGCGCCAGCAACAATTCACAATTGGTATTGATGGTTTCGATAAACTGCTCGATCTCATCTTTACTGAAGCTTTCAAATCCACGCAACAAGTCGGAAAAACCCACGATCGCGTTGAGTGGGGTACGTATCTCATGGCTCATATTAGCCAGGAAAGCCGATTTCAGTTTGTCTGCTTCCATAGCGTGGTCACGTGCAGCGATCAGTTGTTCTTCCGTCTCTTTGTAGCGCTGTATACTCTGGCAGACTCCCAGCACATGATAAGGAGTAGTCTCGTCCATACCACTGAACACGGAAGAACGGAACTCCCACCATTCGTACTGACCGGATGCATTGCGATAACGCGCGCCCACCCGCAGATTTGGATTGTCTTCCTCCAACATTTGCCCAAACATTTCCTGTGCACGCTGTCGGTCATCGGGATGAATGGTTTCCGCCAGCTCCATACGGGTGAGTGTAGAGACCTCAGGAGCCAATCCCATAAACGCAAGGAAACCCTCCTGAAAAGTGAAACAGTCATCCTCGATATTGTATTGCCAGGGAAAGATCGGACTTTCTTCAATGGCCATCTGAAAAAAGCGCTTTTGCATCTCCTCCTCAGATACATTACGCAACGACAGAGCGATACCGGTAATTCTTTTGTTGACGTGGATAGGAGCCATCACTCCTGCAACCAGAAAATAATGTCCCGTCTTCAGATCCTGTATAAATGAATTCTCGGGTATGGCAATACCTGCTTCCTCTTTGAGTACACGTTGCAACATCGGATAAAGTATTTTTTCGCCATTATTATAAATCTCAAATACCGCCTCCGCTGCCATTCCTTCGTAGGGCCTTACCACATTTGCATCCGGAAGTTTCAGCATCTGATGCAACGCGCGATTGGTATAATGAATCCTGAAATCGGTATCAAACGTGATCAGTCCGTCCCGTATGGAGTGAAAGATATGATCAAATTCATTGCGTTGTTCTACCAGTTCTTCCTGCACCTGCAAACGTGCCTGTACCTGAATACGCTGACGGTATTCCCTACGGTTGCTCAGGATAAGACGGCACACGATAAAGACCAGGATGGAAGACAATACACCCAATACAAGAATAAAAATGACCGGATACTTGTCATAATAAGGCTCATTGATGACTATACTTCCTTCCGGAAGTTCCTCTTTGGAAATCCCATACTGCTGTAACAATGTATAGTCAAAGACCTGAAATACTTCACTGGGAGTGATCTCAAACGAGGAAGCGGAAGCACCCTGAAGTATCTCAGCACCACGTAATGCAGCCAAACGGGCAAATTCAAACGGATTGGTCCCAAACGATGCCACCGCACCCTGTCCCATTGCCCTGCCATTGACAGCCAGGGAGGGAGCCTTTGATACGGAGGCTATCAGAGGCGTAAAAAGTCCCCAATAGGGAGAGATGAACACGGAATGATCCGACTCTGCGGATACATTCACCTCATAAAGAATATCTGTAATGGAATCTTCACTGATATTATATACAACCTGTTCGTACTCCGGATTCTGCGCCTGGAAAATTGTCCAATCCTGCAGATAACGCTCATAAGCCTTTCCGATAAAGCGGCTGTTGCTGGTAATAGTCACAATTCGTTTCCGGTCGGGAAACAGTGTTTTCGCAGTCTCAAGCATGCGGTCGTAGCTGGGGGGAGTGATAAATCCGGTGACGTCGGGAAATTGTTCCAGTATCCTGTAATTAGGGAACTCTGATCCAAAGAAAACGACAGGAATACTCAGATCCAATGAATCGCGGCAAGCCCACAATGAGTACAGTGCTTCGTCATACGCGGTCACTATCAGATCTGTCTCCGCCTCCACCGCTCTCAGACAGATATCATACATGACTTCTTCTTCCTGTTTGGCATTCCAATAGTGTGCCTGCAAATATTCCACAGTCAGTTCTACATCTAAAGAAGCATTCTTAAAACCCTCTTCGACTCCCTGTCGCATAGCTTCGGCCCAGGGATCGGTCTCCATATAAGATTGAATAAACAGCACCCGGTAGGTACGATCGGCAGCGTAGGCCGATAAAATATTACAGAGTAGAAATATAGATATGCAGAGTCCTACTTTTCTTATCGCATTCATCTGGTCGTTTTTTCAATTGTTAAATTACAAAGATAATTTTAAATCTGAAAAGTAAATATATTTTTCCTCTCTTTTTCTTCATTTTCTTTCCATTACTATCCTCCGTAAGGGCTTCCAGGAAACAATCAAACCCTATGTCCATGATCCCGATTAAGATTATTTCATTTTCACCTTCCTTATCGCATTTCAAACTTTACAGATAAAGGAAAGCGGTTTTTCGTCACTTTAGTTAAAAAATTCCCACATTAAACAGACTGTTGATTTACCCTCTGATCAGTTGTAGAGCGGCATCCTGTTCCCGGCTCTGTGTCCCAACCGGGTCCAGCCTATGCTTCCTTGCTGCCCGCTCTATGAC